>NZ_JBHXFJ010000119.1:0-10002 GCF_042722465.1 Streptomyces sp. NPDC127098 | reverse complement strand
GGCGCGCTCCGCGCGCCCGGTGCCCGGGCCTGGCGGCCGTGCCGCGCCCACCCACCCGCCCTTTGGCGGGTGGCCTCGCGCGGCGCGGGGCCGCGTGGCCGGGCGGCGTAGCCGCCCCGGGCCCGCGGCCCTCCCGGGCCGTGTGCCGCGCGCAGCGCGGTTCGGCCCGCCACCCGCGCGGAGCGCGGAAAAGGGCGGGTGGGTGGGGGCAAACCCCCGCGCGGAGCGCGGGCGCGCACCGGCGCCGGGCCGGTTCAGCCCACGCGCAGCGTGAGGGCGCGGTCCGCCCCCGCCGTCAGCGTGACGTCCCGCAGCGTCGCGGCCCACGCCGTCGGCCCGTGCGCCGCGGCCGTCGCGCCGACGCCCACGACCCGCATGCCCGCGGCCCGCGCCGCCGCGATGCCGGCCGCGGAGTCCTCGAAGACGACGCAGTCGGCCGGCGCCACGCCCAGTTCGGCCGCGGCCTTGAGGAAGCCCTCCGGGTCCGGCTTGCTGGCGCTGACCGACTCCGCCGTGATCCTGATGTCCGGGATCCGCAGCCCGGCCGCCGTCATGCGGGCCGTGGCCAGCGGCACGTCGGCCGAGGTGACCAGCGCGTGGGGGAAGGGCTCGACGGCGGCCAGGAACTCCGCCGCGCCGGGGATCGGCACGATGTCGGCCACGTCGGCGGTCTCCTGCGCCAGCAGCCGGCGCGCGTCGGCGAGGTTGAGCTCGACGGGTCGGTCGGGGAGCAGCTCGGCCATGGTGGCGTGCCCCTGTCGGCCCGGCATGACCGCCAGCACGAGCTCCGGGTCGATGCCGGTCTCGGTGGCCCAGCCCCGCCAGACGCGTTCCACGGCGGCCGCCGAGTCGACCAGGGTGCCGTCCATGTCCAGGAGCAGGGCGCGGGCGGCCAGGTGGGCGGCGGGCATGGCGTGGTGCCTCCGGCGAGAAGCGAGAAAGGGGGCGAGAGAGCCAGTGGCTCCGCCCGGGTGGTCGGGGAAGCGGGCGGAACCACTTTGTTTGACCACGGTACAAAACGAGGGTCGCATCGCGCCAGCCCCCTCCCGGTTCTTTGGCCCCCCGTTCCACCCCGCGTCGTCAGCCGATCACTCGGCCGATCACTCGCGTTCCGCCCCCCGTTCCACCTCACGCGGGGCGCGCGGCCCGGCGCCGAGTTCGGTGCCCAGTTCCCGCACCAGGTCGACGAGGTCACGCGGCCGTTCCGGGCCCCACCAGTCGCCGAGCAGCGCGGCCAGCTCCTCCTCGCGTTCGTGCGCCAGGCGTTCGGTGAGTTCGCGCCCGCGGTCCGTGGCCCGCAGCGATAGGCCGTCCCGGCGGGCAAGACCGCGTTCCTCCAGCTGGCGGGCGGCGGGGGCCATGACCGTGATCGGCAGCGAGATCCGCTCGGCGAGCAGCGCCGGCTGGACCGCCCCGTCCTGGCGGATCCGCAGCAGCAGCCAGCAGGCGGCCGGCAGCAGGTCGACGCCGGCGCGTTCGGCGATCCTCGCGTACAGGTCGCGCCGCCCGGCGCGGGTGCCGAGCAGCGAGAGGGCCCGCGCGCACTCGTCGTGGGAGGAGCGCACCACGGGCGTCGGCGGCACCGTCTCGCTGGCGTCCGGGGCCCGCACGCTGCCGCGCAACGGCTCCTCGCGCAGCGCCCAGGCCAGCAGGTGGGCCAGGGCCACCACCGGCACCGCGTAGAGGAAGACGTCGGTGATCGCGTCCGCGTAGGAGTCGAGTACCCGGCCCCTGAGCGGCGCCGGCAGCGTGCCGATGCCGCGCGGGTCGTGCTCCAGCGAGTCGACGCTCACGCCGGGCGGCAGCGAGGCGCCGCGCAGCGCGTCGTCGAGCCCGTCCCGCAGCCGGTTGGTGAAGATCGTGCCGAAGACCGCCACGCCGAACGCGGCGCCGATGGAGCGGAAGAAGGTGACCCCCGAGGTCGCCACCCCCAGGTCGCGGTAGTCGACGGCGTTCTGCACCGCCAGCACGAGCACCTGGAGCACCAGACCGATGCCCACGCCGAAGACGAAGAAGTACAGGTTCATGAGGAGGTCGCCGGTGTCCCTGGCGAGCAGGTGCAGCAGCACCAGGCCGACGACGGTGACGGCGGTGCCGAGCACCGGGTAGAGCTTCCAGCGGCCGGTGTGGCTGATGAGCTGCCCGGAGAGGGTGGACGCCAGCAGCAGGCCGATCACCATCGGCAGCAGGTGGACGCCGGAGAGCGTGGGGGAGACCCCGCGCACCACCTGGAGGAACGTCGGCAGGTAGGTCATCGCGCCGAACATCGCGAAGCCGACGACGAAGGCGACGGCGCTGCAGAGCGTGAAGGTGCGGATGCCGAACAGACCGAGCGGCAGCACGGGTTCCGCCGCCCGCCGCTCGACGAGGACGAAGCCGACCAGGCCGCAGACGGCGGCGACCGCGAGCAGCAGGATCTGCCAGGAGCCCCAGGCCCAGGTGGTGCCGCCGAGCGAGGCGATGATCACCAGGGCGCCGGCCACGCCGGCGATCAGCGCGGTGCCCGCGTAGTCGATGACGTGCGGCACGCGGTGCGCGGGGATGTGCAGCGAGGCGGCGATCACGAGCAGCGCGAAGACGCCGACCGGCAGGTTGACGTAGAAGACCCAGCGCCAGCTCAGGTGGTCGACGAAGAAGCCGCCGAGCAGCGGCCCGAGCACGCTGGTGGCGCCGAACACGGCGCCGAACACGCCCTGGTAGCGGCCGCGTTCCCGGGGCGGGACGAGGTCGCCGACGATCGCCATCGACAACACGATCAGACCGCCGCCGCCGAGCCCCTGGAGAAAGCGGAAACCGATCAGCTCCGCCATGTTCTGCGCTATCCCGCACAGCGCCGAACCGATCAGAAAGATGACGATCGCGGTCTGGAACAGCTTTTTTCGGCCGTACTGGTCGCCGAGCTTCCCCCACAGCGGCGTGCCGGCCGTGGCCGCCAGGAGATAGGCGGTGACGACCCAGGACAGGTGCTCGAGGCCGCCGAGGTCGCTGACGATGGTGGGCAGCGCCGTGGCGACGATGGTCTGGTCGAGGGCCGCGAGGAACAGCCCGAGCAGCAGCGCTCCGAGCGACAGCCACAGCGCGCCGGGGGCGTGTTCCTCGGACGCGGGTCCGGCGGCGGGTGCGGTCGGCGCCGGCCGAGTCGACATGGCGCCTCCTCTCGACGAACGGTTTCCCCGCCGGGTGATCACTTCTCGATGGGGTGTGCGCGTTTCCACCGCTATTTTGTCCGCGTTTGCCTTGTCCGGCTTCTTGAGTGACCGGGCCCCGTCAGTGAGGGGGGTGGGGCATAATCGCTGCCAATCGAAACCGGGGAGGGGGGCGCGGTGACCGACCAGTTCGACTGCTTGATCTGTGGCCGTCCCGCGTTAGCGAACGGCGAGCCAGGCTGCGACTGCGTCACCCACTCGCTCTCCCGCCCCGTCCATCCGCCGGACTGGGAGCCCGACCCGGCCGACGTGGCCCGCTTCCCCCTCGAACCGACGTCCGCTCCCAGCACCCGGATACGGTCGGTCGTCCCCGCCACCCCCGGCCCGGCGGACGCGTTCCCGCACCACCTCCCGGACCAGGTGGGTTCCCGCCGCTCCGCACACTCGCACCGCAAGCCACGGCAACGGACCCGGATGGCCGCCGCGGCGGGCGGCGCGGTCGCGGCGGTGGTGGGCTGCACCGCGCTCGCCGCCTCGTTCTTCGGCGGCCAGGGGCGCGTCAACGAGGTGCGCGGCGGCCCGAGCCTGTCAGTGCCCGACAACAACCCGCCGGCCGACGACCTCCCCGACGAGGACCGCACCGGCGAGTCCGACACGGGCGGCGCGGGCACCGACGAGCCGACCGCCGGCGCGTCCCGGACGCCCGAGCCCGAGGGCGGCGGCGCGGAGAACGGCGGCTACCTCGACACCCCGCCCGTGCCCGACCCGCCCCAGCCCACCCCGCCGGGCCCCACCACCCCGCCCGTCCAGGAGACCCCCGGCCCGGACCCCACCACCCCGGGACCCGACCCGACCACCCCTGCCGAGCCGAGCGACCCGGGCACCGACGAGCCGCCCACCGAGGAGCCCTCGGAGCCGCCCACCCAGGAACCGACGGACGAGCCGTCGAACCCGGGCGGCGAGGACCCCGCTCCCGTCCTCCAACTGGGGGACGAGGGGCCCGAGGTCGTCGAGCTGCAGAAGCGACTGCTCCAGCTCAACTGGGTCTACGCGGGCGAGGCGCACGGCGTCTACGACGAGGCGACCAGGGACGCGGTGGAGCGCTTCCAGAACGCCTACGGCATCGAGGACGACCCACCGGGCGTCTACGGCGCCGTCACCCGCAAGACGCTCGAGGCCAACACGAACGAGCCGTAGCCTCGCCGGCGAGGGCCTGGCGCGGCGTTTGTTCCCCCACCCACCCGCCCTCTTCGCGCTACGCGCGGTGAACGGCTCGGCGAGCCGTCGGCGCTCACCGGTGACCTGTGGTCTTTGGCGGCCAGCCCCGTGGCGCCGCCCGCCTCGCGGGCGGTCGACCACGTGCGTGGCCTGCCCGCCGACCACCGGGGTCGGCGGCGCGCGGCGTCAGGCGGTGTCCTTCCCGTCCTTCCCGTCCTTCTCATCGGCCGGCTTGGCGTCGTGGTCCTCCGCCTTCCGCTCCGTGGCGGAAGCCGGCCTCTCCTCGGTCTCCTCCGCCTTGCCGGCCTCGCCGCCGTCCGCGGGGCCGAACGCCGCGTCCGTCTCGCGCGCGCGGGCGCGCCGCACGCTCAGCAGCACGCCGATTCCGATGCCGGCCAGCAGTCCGAGCGCGATGATCCACAGGACCGCGCCGAGGCCGCCGCCGCTGTCGTCGTCCGCGGAGTCGCCGCCGCCGGCCGCCGAGCCGTCGCCCGGCGCCGGGCCCAGGGCGTTGAGCGCGTCGACGAGGTTGCTGCCGCCGAAGTCGGTGGGCGAGGCGCCGCCCGCGTGCGCCGCGAGCACCAGCAGGCCGAGGGCGGCCGGGCTCTGCGCGTGGTCGGGCCACTCCGTGTGGTGCTCGCTCAGCCAGCCGAGGGGGCCGGCGAGCGCCGCGTCGTCGCCGAGCGCCGCCAGCGCGATGACCGCCTTCGCGGTGTTGCCGAAGTCCGGAAGCCGGTCCTCACCCTCGCCGGGTTCGGTACCGGTGGCGGGGGCGGCCAGGTACTGGCCGTTGTCGTCGAGCGCGGCGGTCAGCCGGGCCGCGCCGGCGGCGCCCGACGCGAGCTGCGGCGTCTGCGGGGTCTGCGGCTCCTCGCCGGAGGCGCCGTCCGTGGCGGCCGCCTCGCCCGTCTCCTGCCCGGCCGGGGTCTCCTCCTGCTCCGTCTCCTCGGTCCCCTCGGGATCCTGGCCCTCGTCCCCGGCGCCGCAGGGCTCGGCCGTGGGCGCGACCGCCGGCGTGGCGTCCGGGGCGACCAGCAGGCCGCTGCCGGCCGAGGCCAGCACCGCGTCCACGGTGGCCGCGTCGTTGGCGCTCAGCTCGCCCGACTCCGGATCCGGCTGCCAGGCGAAAGCGCCGCGCTCGCCCTCCGGGGCGTCGCAGCCGAGCTGGAGCGCGGACAGGGCGTCGAACGGAGAGTTCCCCTCGCGGCGCACCTCGGCCGGGTCCTGGCCGGCGGCCGAGAACGCGCTGGCCACGACCGCCGTCGAGTTGGCGTCGCTCGGGCCGCCCGGGTTGAAGCTCCAGCCGCCGTCCGCGTTCTGCACCCCGGCCAGCCAGCCGAGGGCGGCGGACACCTGCTCCTCGTGCCCGCCGAGCGCGGCCAGCGCCTGGGTGGCCAGTGCCGTCGCGTTGGAGTCGGCCGCCGTCACGTCGGGGCAGGGCTCCTGCGGGTCGGCGCGGAAGGAGAGGAAGGAGCCGTCGGCGCACTGCTGGCCGAGCAGCCAGTCCACGGCCGGCGTGCCCGGCTCGAAGCCGGCCGCATCCTGGGCCAGCAGCGCGATCGACTGCCGCAGCACTCCGTCGTACGTCGGGTCGCTCCGCCCGAAGAGACCGATCGGGGTCTCGGCGGCCGGCGCGGCGGACACGGCCGCGGCCGCCGCCGTGGCCGGCTGGGCCAGCGCCACGGCGGCGGTCAGCGCCGCCGCTCCGCCGGCCAACGCCGCACGGCGGAGCGTCCGCCGACGAGAGTGGTGGTCGAACACCTGGAAGCCTTTCGCTGTGCTGGTCCGCCGGGACGACTCACCGGCACACGCGGCGACGCGGTGCGGCACCGGGCTCGGCGCCGTGGTCCGGGCGGTGTCGGCCGTCACTCTATCCGGCCGGTCGCGCCCGGCCGGCTCGATACCGGCGGGCGGGTCGGTGGCTGTGATACGCCGACTCCCGCGCCCGGGACGGCGCTTGTCGGCCGAACGGGTCGGCCGCGACGGGCGTCCGCACGTGGTGATAATCACCAGGTCCGGGGCGTATCCGCCGGAGGCGGTGGCGGGTTAGGGTCGATACCCGTGAGTAGCAACGGACACCGAGGGGGCACGCGCGTGGGGGCTGAGGCCGGTGGGGACCGCCCCGGTGTGGACCGCCCGCTCAGGATCGCGTTGCTCACCTACAAGGGGAATCCTTTCTGCGGCGGTCAGGGCGTCTACGTCCGTCATCTCTCCCGCGAGCTGGCCGCGTTGGGCCACCAGGTGCGGGTCATCGGCGCCCAGCCCTACCCCGTGCTCGACGACGGCGTGGAGCTGATCGAACTGCCGAGCCTCGACCTGTACCGCCAGCCTGATCCGTTCCGAACCCCGCGGCTCCGCGAATACCGGGACTGGATCGACGCGTTGGAGGTCGCCACGATGTGGACCGGCGGCTTCCCCGAGCCGCGGACGTTCGCGCTGCGCGCCGCCCGCGAACTGGCCACGCGGCGCCATGAGTTCGACGTCGTACACGACAACCAGACGCTCGGCTACGGGCTGTTGGGCGCCACCCGGCGTCTCGGGCTGCCGCTGGTCACCACCATCCACCACCCCATCACCGTCGACCGCCGCCTCGAACTCGCGGCGGCCGACAGCCGCAAGCGGCGCTACTCGGTGCGGCGTTGGTACGGCTTCACCCGTATGCAGCGGCGGGTCGCGCGGCGGTTGCCGACCGTGCTCACCGTCTCCGGCGCCTCGCGGCGCGAGATCATCGAGGACTTCGACGTGGCCCCCGAGCGGGTGCACGTCGTCCCCATCGGCGCCGACACCCGGATCTTCCACCCGGACCCGGGCGTGGCGCGGGTCCCGGACCGGATCGTCACCACGTCGAGCGCCGACGCGCCGCTGAAGGGTCTCGTCCACCTGGTGGAGGCGCTGGCCAAGCTGCGGACCGAGCGGCCGGGCGCGCACCTGGTCGTGGTCGGCGACCGGCCCGCGCACGGGCCCGTCGCCGAGGCGATCGACCGCTTCGGCCTCGGGCACGCGGTCGAGTTCGTGAAGGGCATCAGCGACGCGGAACTGGCCGACCTGGTGCGGGGCGCGCGGGTGGCGTGCGTGCCGTCCCTGTACGAGGGGTTCTGTCTGCCGGCCGCTGAGGCGATGGCCGCCGGCACGCCGCTGGTCGCCACGACCGGCGGCGCGATCCCCGAGGTCGCAGGACCGGACGGTGAGACCTGCCTCGCCGTCCCGCCGGGTGACGCCGGCGCGTTGGCCGTGGCGCTGGCCAGGCTGCTCGGCGACGACGCGCTCAGCGCGCGCATCGCCGCGGCCGGCCGTGACCGCGTCCTCCGCCACTTCACCTGGCAGCAGGCCGCGCGCGCCACGGCCACGCACTACGCGTCCGCGGCCGCGTCCATGCGGGCGCCTGGCCGGCGTGGCTGAGCGGGCCGGCGGCCGCGCGTCGCCGCGCGCGTCGCGGTGCGGTGCCGCGCCCACCCGCCCGCCCTCGGCCGGCGACCTCGCGCGGCAGCGACGCGGCGGCCCGATCCGTCGACCGCACACGCGACGGCCACTTCGCCCCGTCACTCGCGCGGAGCGGAGCCCGCGGCCCGGCCGCGCGCAGCGCGCCGGGGCACGCCACCTCGTCCGCGCGAAGCGCGCCGGGCTCCGCCCGTGCCGCGCGGAGCGCGCAAAAGGGCGGGTGGGTGGGGCAAACCTCGTGCGCGGCGCCCACGCACCGTTCGGTGGACGGCCCCCGCGCGGAGCGCAGCGGCTCGACCCCCTTGCGGGGAGCCGAGGCCGGGGGCGACTCGTCGTGACGATGGACAGGGGATGATCTCGTGCTGACCGTGGACTTCTCGCGGTTTCCGGTCGCCGCAGGCGACCGCGTGTTGGATCTCGGATGCGGGCAGGGGCGGCACGCGTACGAGTGCTACCGGCGCGGCGCGCACGTCGTCGCGCTGGACAGGAACGGCGACGACGTCCGGCACACCGCCGGCTGGCTGGCCGCCATGCGGGAGGCCGGCGAGGCGCCCGACGGCGCGGGCGCGCTCGCCCTGCGGGGCGACGCGCTGGCGCTGCCGTTCCCCGACGACAGCTTCGACGCGCTGATCGTCTCCGAGATCATGGAGCACGTCCCCGACGACAAGGGCCTGCTCGCCGAGGCGGTCCGGGTGCTCCGCCCCGGGGGCCGGATCGCCGTCACCGTGCCGCGCTACTTCCCGGAACGCGTCTGCTGGGCGCTGTCGGACGCCTACCACCAGGTCGAGGGCGGCCACATCCGCATCTACCGGGGCGACCAGCTCGTGTCCCGGCTGCGTGAGGCCGGGCTGCGCCCGTACGGCACCCACCACGCGCACGCCCTGCACGCGCCCTACTGGTGGCTGAAGTGCGCCTTCGGCGTCGACAACGACCGGGCCCTGCCGGTGCGCGCCTACCACCGGCTGCTGGTCTGGGACATCATGAAGCGGCCGCTGGCCACCCGGGCCGCCGAGCGGCTGCTCGACCCGGTGCTCGGCAAGAGCCTCGTCGTGTACGCCACCAAGCCGCGCACGGGCGCCGCGTGACCAGCGCCGAGCGGGGCGTCGAGCGGCTCGCGCTGCCCGGGGTGCTCAGCGCCGCCGAGGCCGAGGAGACGGCGCTGGCCATCGGCGCCGAGCAGCGCGCGGACGGCGCCATACCCTGGTTCGGCGGCCACCACCTCGACCCCTGGGACCATGTCGAGGCCGCCATGGCCCTGGACACGGCGGGACGCCACGACCGCGCCGCCGCCGCCTACGACTGGCTCGCCCGTCACCAGAACCCGGACGGTTCCTGGTACGCCGCCTACGCCGAGGGCGACGCCGCCCGCCCCACCGACCTCGGCCGGGAGACCAACTTCTGCGCGTACCCGGCCGTCGGCGTGCTCCACCACTACCTCGCCACCGGGGACGAGGCGTTCCGCCGTCGCATGTGGCCCGTCGTGCACGCGGCCGTCGAGTTCACGCTCGGCCTCCAGCAGGAGGGCGGCCAGCTCGGCTGGCGCCGTGACCCCGACGGCACGCCCGTCGCCGACGCCCTGCTCACCGGCTGCTCGTCCGTCTACCAGGCGCTCCGCTGCGCCCTCGCCCTCGCCGAACTGGCCGGCTCGCCGCAGCCCGACTGGGAACTCGCGGTCGGCCGGCTCGGCCACGCCATCCGGCGCCACCCCGAGCGCTTCCTCGACAAGTCCCGGTACTCGATGGACTGGTACTACCCGGTGCTCGGCGGTGCCCTGCGCGGCCCTGACGCCCGCGCCCGGCTGGCCGCCGGCTGGGACGAGTTCGTCGTCCCGCGCCTCGGCGTCCGCTGCGTCCGCACCAATCCCTGGGTCACCGGCGGTGAGAGCGCCGAACTCGCCCTGACCCTCTGGACGATGGGCATGGAACGGCGCGCCGTGGAGATTCTGCGCTCGATCGGCCACCTGCGCGCCGAGGGCGGCCTGTACTGGACCGGTTACGTCTTCGCCGACGACGCGGTCTGGCCCACCGAGCGCACCACCTGGACCGCCGGCTCCGTCCTGCTCGCCGTCGCCGCGCTCGCCGGCGACACCCCGACCCGCGCGGTCTTCGGCGGCGCCGGCCTGCCGCGCGGCCTGGAGACCGACTGCTGCGGCTGACCCCGGACACGGCGAGGGCCCGCCGGGACGCACAGCGTCCCGGCG
>NZ_JBHXFJ010000118.1:0-10049 GCF_042722465.1 Streptomyces sp. NPDC127098 | reverse complement strand
CGGGGCCACCCGCGCGAAGCGCGAACAGGCCCCGCAGGGGCCCGCGCTCCGCGCGGATTGCCCCCACCCACCCGCCCTTCTCACGCGCTCCGCGCGAGCGGAGCGGCGAAGCCGCCCGCGCGCCGGCCGGCGCGAAAGCACCAGCGGCAGCACCCGCGCGAAGCGCGAACAAGCCCCGCAGGGACCCCGCGCGAAGCGCGAAGAGGGGCGGGCGGGTGGGGGAAACCCCAGCCCGCGCCGAGCGAAACGAACGGGCCGGTGGGCGGTTGCGGTCCCTTCGAGCCGCTCCGCCCGGCAGGGCGGTTACGCCCGGCGACGCCGCTGAGGTCGCTTCTCGCTCGGCCGCTTCAACGCCTCGCCCGCCTCGATCGCCGCCGCGCGACGCGCGGCCCCGTACTCGGCCAGCGCCTCGGCCAGCGCCAGCACGGACGGCTCGGGCGCCATGACGTCCACCCGCAGTCCGTGCTCCTCCGCGGTGCGGGCCGTGGCCGGGCCGATGCAGGCGATCACCGTCACGTTGTGCGGCTTGCCCGCGATGCCCACCAGGTTCCGCACCGTGCTCGACGACGTGAACAGCACCGCGTCGAAGCCGCCGCCCTTGATGGCCTCCCGGGTCTCCGCCGGCGGCGGCGACGCCCGCACGGTCCGGTAGGCCGTGACGTCGTCCACCTCCCAGCCGAGCTCCACGAGGCCCGCGACCAGCGTCTCGGTGGCGATGTCGGCGCGCGGCAGGAAGACGCGGTCGATCGGGTCGAAGACCGGGTCGTACGGCGGCCAGTCCTCAAGCAGCCCCGCCGCCGACTGCTCGCCGCTCGGCACCAGGTCGGGCCGTACGCCGAACTCCTGCAGCACCCGCGCCGTCTGCTCGCCGACCGCCGCGACCTTGATGCCCGCGAAGGCCCGCGCGTCCAGGCCGTACTCCTCGAACTTCTCGCGGATCGCCTTGACCGCGTTGACCGAGGTGAAGGCGATCCACTCGTACCGCCCGGTCACCAGGCCCTTGACCGCGCGGTCCATCTGCTGCGGGGTGCGCGGCGGCTCGACCGCGATCGTCGGCACCTCGCTCGGCACCGCGCCGTACGAGCGCAGCTGCTCGGAGAGCGAGGCCGCCTGCTCCTTGGTGCGTGGCACAAGCACCTTCCAGCCGAACAGCGGCTTGGACTCGAACCAGGCGAGCTGGTCGCGCTGCGCCGGCGCGCTGCGCTCGCCGACCACGGCTATCGCCGGACGGTCGCCCTCGGCCGAGGGCAGCACCTTAGCGGACTTCAGCGTGCGCTCGACGGTGCCGAGCGTCGCCGTCCACGTGCGCTGGCGGGTCGTGGTGCCGGCGACGGTGACCGACAGCGGGGTGTCCGGCTTGCGGCCGGCCGCGATCAGCCGGCCCGCCGTGACGGCCACGGCCTCCAGCGTGGTGGAGACCACGACGGTGGCGTCGCTCGCGCCGACCTCGGTCCAGCATCTGTCGTCGGCGGTCGGCCCGTCGACGAAGCGGACGTCGCCGCCCTCCGGGTCGCGCAGCGGCACCCCGGCGTAGGCGGCCACGCCGACGCCGTGCGCGATGCCGGGCACCACCTCGAACGTGATGCCCTCGGCGGCCAGCGCGAGCATGTCGGCGGTGGCGTCGGCGTCCATGCCGGGGTCGCCGGCGACCGCACGCACCACCCGCTTGCCGCCGCGCGCGGCCCGCATGACAAGATCAGCGGCATCGACGGTCCCGGCCGCCGCGCCGCCGGCAGCGGGGTCCGCGCCCGTGGCCTGCAGCGGGGCGTCCGTTCCCGCCCGGACATGGGCGCGCACCACCTCGTACGCCTCGGGGTCGGCGATCAGCACATCGGCCTGGGCCAGCGCGTCGACGGCCCGCAGAGTGAGCAGACCCGGGTCTCCGGGTCCGGCACCGAGGAAGGTGACGTGTCCGAAACCAGCGCTGTGGGCGACGGCGGTGGGCGACGTCCTGACCCGCTTGGCTTGTGCGGTGCGTGCGGTAATGGGGCTCAATGTGCTCGCTCCCCCATCAGACCGGCCGCGCCCTTGGCGAGCATCTCGTCGGCGAGCTCGCGGCCTGTGGCCGCGGCCTCCTCGACAGAAGCCGGTACGGGACCGGTGGTGGACAGCTGCACCAGCGTCGAGCCGTCGGTGGTGCCGACGACGCCGCGCAGGCGCATTTCGGTGATGGACTGCCCGGCCGCCTCGGCGAGCAGGTCTGCGTACGCACCGACGGGTGCGCTGCAACCGGCTTCCAGGGTGGCGAGCAGGGTGCGCTCGGCGGTCACGGCGACCCGGGTGTGCGGGTCGTCGAGCCCGGCGAGCTCGGCGGCGAGGGCCGTGTTGGACGCGGCACACTCGATCGCCAGTGCCCCCTGGCCGGGGGCGGGTAGGACGATGTCGGGCGCGAGGAATTCGGTGATCTCCGTCTCCCGACCGATGCGGTACAGTCCGGCGGCGGCGAGCACGACCGCGTCGAGCTCGCCGGAGCGCACGTACCCGATGCGGGTGTCGACATTCCCCCGGATCGGGACCGTTTCGATTTCGCAACCCAGGGATCGCGCCCAGGCGTGCAGCTGGGCCATCCGGCGCGGCGAGCCGGTGCCGATCCTGGCCCTGCCGGCCGCCACCGCGAGCCGCTCGAAGTCGAGCCCCTCGCGGGCCACCAGCGTGTCCCTGGGGTCCGCGCGCGTCGGCACGGCCGCCAGGGTCAGCTCCGCCGGCTGGATCGTCGGCAGGTCCTTGAGCGAGTGGACGGCGAAGTCGATCTCGTCGCGGAGCAGGGCGTCCCTGAGCGCCGAGACGAAGACGCCGGTGCCGCCGATCGAGGCCAGGCTCTCCCGGGAGACGTCGCCGTAGGTGGTGATCTCGACCAGTTCCACGGGCCGTCCCGTGAGCCGGGTGACAAGATCGGCGACGCCCCGTGACTGGGACATGGCGAGCAGACTGCGCCGCGTGCCGAGCCTGAGGGCTCGCTGTGCGTTCATGACCGCTCCTTCTGATCAAGCTGTTGCGGCTCGAGCGGCGTGCCGAGGTCGAACAGCTGGCGCAGTGCCGCCGCGTAGTAGGCGCCGTCCGGCTCGGCGGCGAGCTCCTTGACCCGCACGGTCGGCGCGTGCAGCAGCTTGTCGACGACGCGCCGCACGGTCCTGCCGATCTCCGCGCGCTCGCGCTCGCCCAGGTCCGGCAGCCGCCCCTCCAGGCGGGCCAGCTCGCCCGCGACCACCTCGGAGGCCATGGCGCGCAGCGCGACCACGGTCGGGGTGGTGTGGGCGGCGCGCCGGGCGGCGCCGAGCGCCGCGACCTCCTCGGCGACGATGCCGCGCACCGCGTCCACGTCGGCGGCCATCGGCGCGTCGACCGAGGCGGCGGCGAGCGACTCGATGTCGACCAGCCGCACGCCCTCGACGTCGTGCACGGCGGCGTCGACGTCCCGCGGCATGGCCAGGTCGAGCACGGTGAGCTCGGGGGCCGCGCCGCCGCCGGCGCGGCGGGCGCGCTCGCGCACGGCCCCGGCGACCGCCTCCGCGGTCAGCACCAGGCCCGTGGCGCCCGTACAGGACACGACGACGTCGGCGAGCGCGAGCTCAGCGGCGATGGAGATGGCGTTGATCGGCACGGCGCGGGCACGCGTCCCGTCCTCCGCCGAGAGCCCCGCGGCGAGCCGCTCCGCACGCTCCAGCGTCCGGTTGGCGATCACCAGTTCGGCCACACCGGCGCGGGCGAGGGTCGTCGCGGCGAGCGAGGACATCGACCCCGCCCCGATCACCAGGGCACGCCTGCCGCGCACCCAGTCGACGCCGGCCCGTCCGCCGTTCAGCTGTTCGAGGCCGAACGTGACCAGCGACTGGCCCGCCCGGTCGATGTTGGTCTCGCTGTGCGCGCGCTTCCCGACCCGCAGCGCCTGCTGGAACAGCTCGTTCAGCAGCCGGCCGGCCGTGTGCTCCTCCTGCGCCAGCGCCAGCGCCGACTTGATCTGCCCGAGGATCTGGCCCTCGCCCACCACCATCGAGTCGAGCCCGCAGGCCACGCTCAGCAGGTGCTCGGCGGCCCGGTCCTCGTGGTGCGTGTAGAGGTAGGGCTCGAGCTCGGCCTGGCTCATCCCGGTGTGCCGGCTGAGCAGCGCCCTGAGCTCGGCGACCCCGGCGTGGAATCGTTCCGCCACGGCGTAGAGCTCGATGCGGTTGCAGGTCGCGAGCAGCGCGGCCTCCAGCGCCGGCGGGCGCCCCGCGCCGCCGCCCGTGGCCGCGGCGCCGGCGGCGTCGCGCAGCAGCTTGCCGCGCGCGTCGGGCGCGGGCGCGGCCGCCTCGAGCACGCTCACCGGGGCACTGCGGTGACTGAGACCGATCACCAGCAGAGTCATGCGGGCATCACCGCCGGGATGTCGCCCTCCGGACCGTCCTCGGCCCGCCCGGCGCGGCGCTCGACCGCCGCCGGCACGCGCGGCGTGCCGTTGCGGCCGGCCGCCAGCTCGTCGGCGGCCTTGCGCTGCTCGTGGAAGGCGAGGATCTGCAGCTCGATCGACAGGTCGACCTTGCGCACGTCGACGCCCTCGGGCACGGACAGCACGGTGGGCGCGAAGTTCAGGATCGAGGTGACGCCGGCGGCCACCAGGCGGTCGCACACCTGCTGCGCGGCGCCGCCCGGGGTGGTGATGACGCCGATGGAGACGCCGTTGGCCTGGATGATCTGCTCCAGGTCGTCCACGTGGGAGACGCCCATGCCGGCCACCTGCCGCCCGGTCATCGCGGGGTCGGCGTCGATCAGCGCCGCCACCCGGAAGCCACGGGAGGCGAACCCGCCGTAGTTGGCGAGCGCGGCCCCGAGGTTACCGATGCCGACGATGACGACCGGCCAGTCCTGGGTGAGCCCGAGCTCGCGGGAGATCTGGTAGACGAGATACTCGACGTCGTACCCGACGCCACGGGTGCCGTAGCTGCCGAGGTACGAGAAGTCCTTGCGGAGCTTCGCCGAGTTCACCCCGGCGGCGGTCGCCAGCTCCTCGGACGAGACCGTCGGCACCGAGCGCTCGGAGAGCGCGGTCAGCGCCCGCAGGTACAACGGAAGCCGGGCGACCGTCGCCTCGGGGATTCCTCGGCTACGGGTCGCCGGTCGGTGGTTTCGGCCAGTTGCCACGGTGCTCCTGCCGGTCGGGCCAAGCGGAGGGCGGGCGCGCGAGGCGCACACATGTACGCCGGTACGGCTCCGTCCGGCCCAGGCTATGCCTTTGTGAACGCGTGCACAAAGATGGTGTCCGTTTTGCCCGGCCAAAGTGACCGGTGCCACATACGCCAACGAGGACACCCGGTCACACTCCTCACGTATGCGCCCGCCGGGGGAGAAAACGACCCCGTATGGTAATCCAAACCGGGTCAAGCCCCCAAGGCCCGGCGCAGCCGCTCCGGGTTCACGCGCCAGAAGTCGTGCTGCTCACCGTCGACGAGCACCACCGGGATCTGCTCCCAGTACAGGCGGTACAGCTCCTCGTCCCGGGTGATGTCCTTCTCCTCCCAGGCCACCCCGGCCTCCCCACAGACCCCGGCGACCACCTCCCGCGCGGCGTCACACAGGTGACACCCCGGCTTCCCGACCAACGTCACCAGCCGCGCGCCGCCCCCACGCCGCGCCCGAAACAGCGGACTCATGCCCCCCATTCTGCCGCGCCTCGGCGCGGCGGCGCCTCGGCGCGGCGCGCGGCCAAGCCGCCGACGCCGGCCCGGGGCCCGGACGCTCCGCGGGTGCGCGGGACGCACGCCGGTCCGGGCCGGCGGGCCCCACGCGCTGGGCGCGTGCACAGTTCGGACACGGCGGTCCGGGCCGGCGACACGGCCAGCCCGAACCAACTCGAACGCGGAGCCCCGCCGCCGCGCAGCCGCGCGCAGCGCGAGGCACGGCACCGCACGGGGGCTGTGGCGGACGATCCCACCGCCTTCCACCACCTCGCGGCACGCGACCGGCATCCGCGCTCCCGCGCGCAGCGCGGCCCGCCGCCCGCACGCGGCGCCAGCCGCAGCCCGCGTTCGAACCAACGGCCGGTATTCTCAACGGCATGGCACGGCCCCGCCTCACGCGCCCGTTCTCGGCCGCCTCACGCCCCCGCTGGCTCACCCCCCGCAGGCGGCCCACCACCGACCGCACCCGGCTCGCCGGAGCCGCCTCCGCCGAGGCCGCGCGGCAGGCGGCCAGCCTCGAATCCCCCGCCGAGGAGCCCGAGTTCCCCGTCCCCGGCGACGTCAGGGCCGCCGCGTTCTTCGACCTCGACAACACCGTGATGCAGGGCGCGGCCATCTTCCACCTGGGCCGGGGCCTCTACAAGCGGAAGTTCTTCCGCAAGCGCGAGCTGGCCAGGTTCGCCTGGCAGCAGGCGTACTTCCGGCTGGCCGGCGCCGAGAACGCCGGCCACATGCAGGACGCGCGGGAGAGCGCGCTCTCCATTGTCCGGGGTCACCGCGTCGACGAACTCACCGCCATCGGCGAGGAGATCTACGACGAGTACATGGCCGACCGCATCTGGCCCGGCACCCGGGCCCTCGCCCAGGCGCACCTGGACGCCGGCCAGCGCGTCTGGCTGGTGACGGCCGCGCCGGTCGAGACGGCGACCATCATCGCCCGCCGCCTCGGCCTGACGGGCGCCCTCGGCACCGTCGCGGAGTCGGTCGACGGCGTCTACACGGGCCGCCTCGTCGGGGAGCCGCTGCACGGCCCGGCCAAGGCGGAGGCCGTCCGCGCGCTGGCCGCCGCCGAGGGCCTCGACCTCGAACGCTGCGCCGCCTACAGCGACTCGGCCAACGACATCCCGCTGCTCTCGCTCGTCGGCTACCCGTACGCGATCAACCCGGACAGCAAGCTCCGCGCCCACGCCCGCGCGATGGGCTGGCGGCGCCGCGACTACCGGACGGGCCGCAAGGCCGTCCGCGTCGGCGTGCCGGCCGCCGCCGGCGCCGGCGCCGTGGCCGGCGGCGCGGCCGCCGCGCTGGCGCTGCACCGCCGCCGCCGCTGAACACCCGCTCCAACACGGCCCGCGCGGGCAACCTCGATTCCTTACCCAACCCCAGGCGCGGCCAGACCTCCACGCCCCCATCGGTCGAACTCGGTCACCGAGATGGCAAATCCGATCATGCGGCGATCATGAAGACCATGGCGTTTGCGTGGCGCACCATACACAACGTGTAACTCATCAAACCGAATCGGCGATTTTCGCAACTACGCGTAGCACCGTCAGCACGAAGCGTTATTCTCCTCAGACGCAATCCGGTCCTCACCCGTTCCCCGCCAGTTGACGGGTGACGGGCCGACCACTGCACGTGTTTGGAAGCTCTGCCTCTGGGAGTCCCGTGTACCCACACGTCGGGGTTGACGCCTCGGGCCTGGCTACGCTGCGCACCACGGTCGTCGACCGGCTGCGCGCCCTCGTCCCCACCGCGTACGCCGTGCCCACCCTCGCCACACCCGCCCCCGCCACCCCCGCCGGTCCGGCCTACGCCCTCGCCGACGGCGCCACCGGCGCCACCGGCACCGCCACCATGGGCAGACGCGCCCGCCCGGGCGCCGCCGGAGCCTCCACCGCGCGCGACACGGCCCCCAGCGACAGCCGCCGCATGATGGACCTCGTCGAGCGCGCCCAGGCCGGCGAGGCCGAGGCCTTCGGCTGCCTCTACGACCACTACTCCGACACCGTCTACCGGTACATCTACTACCGGGTCGGCGGCCGGGCCACCGCCGAGGACCTGACCAGCGAGACCTTCCTGCGCGCGCTCCGCCGGATCGGCACCTTCACCTGGCAGGGCCGCGACTTCGGCGCGTGGCTCGTCACCATCGCGCGCAACCTGGTCGCCGATCACTTCAAGTCCAGCCGCTTCCGTCTCGAGGTCACCACCGGGGAGATGCTGGACGCCAACGAGGTCGAGCGGAGCCCCGAGGACTCGGTGCTCGAGTCCCTGGCCAACTCCGCGCTGCTCGAAGCCGTCCGCAAGCTCAACCCCCAGCAACAGGAATGCGTCACGCTGCGGTTTCTCCAGGGCCTCTCCGTGGCCGAGACCGCCCGGGTGATGGGGAAGAACGAGGGAGCCATCAAAACCCTGCAATACCGGGCCGTTCGCACCCTGGCGAGACTGCTGCCGGACGACGCGCGTTAACCCTCGCGTGTCACCTCCGCTCGTAAACAGAGCGTGATCAACCTCACCCGATCGGTCACATAATCTGCCAGCCGTAACCCGAGTGCCCGTCCGCTCGTTGTCGCCAATTGGACAAGCAGTGCACTCGCTCCACACGGTCGGTAGCGAGTCGCGTCGATCCTGTGACGAGAGGAGGTGCAGCCCGTGATCGGATCCGTGTCGGCCAACCGCCGGGCCAACGCCTTCGCCCAGCTCCTCGACGAGACCGGGCTCGAGCAGCCCAGGCTCGACAGCGGGCCGGCGGCGGCGGACCAGCCGGCGGACGGGCCGGAGCAGGCCGCCTTGCTGTCCCTGGTGGACAGGCTGGCCGCCCTGCCCCGCCCGGAGCTCCGCGCCGGTACCAAGGCGGAGCAGCGCGCCATGCTCATCGCCGCGCTGGAGCGCGGCGGCGAGGCCACGGCGGGCCCCGCCGAGCGGCTGCCGGGCCCCCGCCGGGCCCGCCCGGGCCGCGGCTCCCACCGGGCGGTGCCGGTGCCCAGGCTGAGCGCCCTGCGCCCGAGGTCACGCCTCACCAAGGGCCTCGCCGCCGGCGGCCTCACCATGGGCGTGGCGGCGGGCGCCTTCGGCGGCGTCGCCGCCGCGAGCACCGACGCGCTCCCCGGCGACACCCTCTACGGCCTCAAGCGCGGCATGGAGGACCTCCGCCTCGACTTCACCGACGGGGACGCCGACCGCGGCCGCGTCTACCTCGACCACGCCGCCACCCGGCTCAACGAGGCCCGCCGCCTGCTCGAGCGGCAGCGCGCCGGCGCGCTCGACGACGACGACCTCGGCGCCATCCACCGCGCGCTCACCAACATGCGCGACGACGCGGCCGAGGGCCACCGGCTGCTCTCCCAGGCCTACGAGAACGGCGGCTCCATCGACCCGATGGCCTCCCTCTCGACCTTCTCCGCCACCCACCGCGACGCCTGGTCCGACCTCCGCCTGCGCCTCCCTGCCCAGCTGCGCGGCGTCGGCACCGAGGTCAACGACGTCTTCGAGGCCATGGAGGACGACATCGCGCCGCTGCGCTCCGTCCTCCCCCGCGAGCCACGCGACACGGCCTCCGCCGGCCACGACCCGTCCGCCGCCCACCAGCCGTCCACCACCGCGGAGTCCCCCACCGGCGACCACCGGCAGGAGCCCGCCGCCCCCGACGACCACCGCCCCGCCCCGTCCGGCACCCCCAAGCAGGAAACGCCCGAGGAGAGCCACGGCCTGCTCGACGTCCCCTCCCTGCCCGGCACCGACGACCTCCTCCCCGGCTCCGCCGACGACCGGACCTCCGAGTCCCCCACCGACCCCCCGTCCCTCGGCACGCCCGACGTCACCATCCCGCCCCTCGTCGAGGACCTGCTCCCGAGCCTCGGCCTCGACGTCAACGAGTAACCCCTGGCGGGGTCGACGCCTCGAAGGCACCTCCGCCACCCCGAACGGGGGCCGGGGTTCGGCTGCGCCGGCTTTTCTCCCACCCACCCGCCCTTCTCCGCGCTCCACGCGGCAAGGAAGGCGATTGGTCCAGCCCTGCGCTTCGCGCGAGATGAGGGCGGCTTCGCCGCCGCCCACTGCGCCACGGCCAGGGGTCAGCGCTGCTGCGCCGAGGCGGCTTCGCCGCAGGGCGCAGCGGCCAGGCCGCGACCAGCCGACCGCCCCGGCCGTCTCCTGGCCGCGGCCGCGCGGCCGCCGGCACTCCGTGCGGGCCAGGCGGCCTCGCCGCAGGGGGCCGGCAATCAGCCGACCACCCGGCCCGGCCACTCCCGGCCAAGGCCGCGCGGCGAGGAGGCTTCGCCGCAGGGCCACGGCCGGAGCCGTCCTCGCCAGCACCGGTGTTTGTCCCCACCCACCCACCCTGCTCGCGCTCCGCGCGCCGAGGAGGACCGCAGCGCCTGGCGGCCTGCGGCCCGGTGGGTT
>NZ_JBHXFJ010000117.1:2426-10109 GCF_042722465.1 Streptomyces sp. NPDC127098 | reverse complement strand
CTCGCCGGCCGCGTCTGTTTTTTATAACACACCGCGGGGGGGGCACAGGCCACCACCACGCGCCCACAGGCCGCGCCCCCCCGCCCCCTTGAGGGGCGCGGGGGGCCGCGGCGACCGTCGCCGGGGTGGCGGTTATCCGCCGCCCCAGATCGCTCCGGTGTCTCCTTCGTTGCCGTTGGTCTGGCCGCCGTTGTCCTGACCGGTGTCGGTGCCGCCGTCCGCGGTCCCCCCGGTGTCGGTGCCGCCGTCCGCGGTCCCCCCGGCGTCCGCGCCACCGTCGGCGGTGCCGCCGGAGTCGGTGTTACAGGTCGGGTCGAACGGGTTGCAGGTTTCGGTCGGGTCCGGCGTCGGCTCCTGCGTGGTCGGTTCCTCGGTCGGCTCCTGCGTGGTCGGTTCCTCGGTCGGTTCCTCGGTGGTCGGTTCCTCGGTCGGCTCGTCCGTCGGCTGGTCGGTCGGCTCGTCCTCGGGGCACTCGGCACCGCCGCCGCAGACCTCGTCGCCGAAGTCCTCCGGCGGCTCGGGGAACTCCTCCTCGTCGCCGGTCTCCGCCGCGCTCATGAAGTTCATCCACACGGACAGCGGCAGCGAGCCACCGTTGATCCGTTCAAGACCGGCGGTGTCGTACATCGACATGAAGGAGCCGACGCGGTAGCCCTCCGCGATCTCCTCCTCGGAGAGGTCCTCCTCGTCATCGGGCTGTCGCCACATGCCGATGGCAGTGGAGAGTTCGGAGCTGTAGCCGACGAACCAGGCGCTCCGGTTGTCGTCCGTGGTGCCGGTCTTGCCGGCCACCGGGAAGCCGATGTCGGCGGCGCGGTAGCCGCTTCCGTCGGGGTCCTGGACCACGTCGACCAGCAGGTCGGTCACCGTGTTGGCGACATCCGAGTCGAAGGCCTGGTTGGAGGTCTCCTCGTGCTCGAAGACCGTGTTCCCCTCGGGGTCCCGGACCTCGCGCACCGAGTACGGCTCGTTCTGCTCGCCTCCGGCCGCGAAGGTCGAGTAGGCGGAGGCCATCCGGATCGGCCCCGGCGTGGAGACACCGAGGGCGAAGGTGGGCACGCTGTCGTTGGCCTCGACCAGGCTGTCGGGCAGCAGTCCCGCCGCCTGGGCGGCCTCACTCACCTGCTCGGGGCCGACGTCCATGCCGAGCTGGGCGAAGGGTGAGTTCGCCGAGACGATGGTCGCCTCGCGCAGGGTGATGTCGCCCTGGTCGTTGCCCTCGAAGTTGGCCTGCTCCCACTGTCTCTCTTCACCGGTCTGCTCGTCCTCCACCACGGCCGGTTCCCCGTTGTACAGGGTGATGGGGAGCATGTCCTCGCTGCGGTAGACGCTGTCCGGCGAGACGATCGTCCGCTCGCTGTCCGGTTGGTCCGGTGGACCATCGGGGTCGCGGACGCCGGTCTGGAAGGCCGCCGCGAGCACGAACGGCTTGAAGGTCGAGCCGACCTGCACGTTGGGGCTGTTGGCGTTGTTGGTGAAGTGCTCGGTCCAGTCGGTGCCGCCGTAGATCGCGCGAATCGCGCCGTCTCCCGGCACCACGGCCGCGCCGCCGAACTGGACGTGCCGGTCCTCGTCGCGCTCCTCCGGGTCCAGGTTCTCCTCGCTGACCTGCCGGACGGCCTGCTCCATCTGCTCCACCATCGTCTCGTCGAAGGTGGTGTAGATGTGGTAGCCGCCGCCCGCCAGTTCGTCCGCCGTGACGAAGTCCTGCGAGATCAGGTAGTTGTCGGCGAGGTCCGTGAGGTAACCGATCTGGCCGGCCTTCACCATGGCCCGGGTGGGAGGCTCCGGCATGGGGAAGCCATCTTCGAGGATGGCCGCCAGGTCCTCGTCGCTCAGCCGGTTGCCGCGGATCTCGATCTCGTTCCGCTGGCGCAGCGTCGACTCCCAGCGCTCCTGCGCCCGCGCCAGGTTGGCCTCGTTGAGCTCGCCGGTCTCGCTGTCGAACGGGTCGTAGAGGCTGGGGCCCTTGAGCAGCGAGGTCAGGAACGCCGACTGGCTGGCGTTGAGGTCGCGGGCGTCGACGCCGTAGTACGCCTGGGCCGCGGCCTGGATGCCGCAGGCGCCGCGGTTGTAGCAGGACGTGTTGAGGTAGCCCTCGAGGATCTCCTCCTTGGGTTCCTCGGTGCCGACCTTCACGGAGAGCAGCAGCTCGCGTGCCTTCCGGGTGAGGGTCTGGTCCTGGGAGAGGAACATGTTCTTGACGTACTGCTGGGTGATCGTGGACCCGGACTGGACCTCGCCGCCGCGCGCCATGTTGAGCATGGCGCGGCCGATGCCCCGCAGGTCGATGCCGGAGTCGGTCCAGAAGGACTGGTTCTCGGCGGCCACGACGGAGTCCTGCATGTCGACGGAGATGTCGTCGAGACCGACCATCTGGCGGTTCACGTTGTCCCCGCCGGAGACCACCATCCGATCGCCGTTCGCCCAGTAGTAGACGTTGCTCTGCGCCGTGGCGATGGCGTTGGCGTTGGGCATCGGGATCATCAGGTACGCGGCGGCCACCGCGCCCATCATCAGCGCGCAGAACGCCAGCGCCGAGCCGAGGGTCTGCTTCCAGGACGGCACCCAGCGCCGCCAGCCCGTGTGGTTGTGGCGCGGGTAGTCGATGAAGCGCTTCTTGCGCGGCGTCTCGGGCGCGCGCCGGCGGCGGCTGCCACCCGCGGAGCGCTGTGCCGCGCGTCGGGCCTCGGCGCGGCTGCCGTACGCGGGGCGGGTCGGCGTCAGCTCGGCCGTGGCGTCGACCGGCGGCTCAGTCCCGGCGGGTGGCGGTGGCGGTGGCCCGGCTCGGCGGCCGTTCTGGGGCGCTCCGCGGCGACCGCGCCCCGGCGGCTGCTTGCGACGGTGCTCGCTCATGGACAGCTACTCCTCGTACGGACGTGGGCAGCCTGCTAGGGCAGGTCCTACTGGTGTCTTCCAGTCCCCCGACGTGCGACCCGGCCACGCGTTCGGGCGCACTGCACCACGAATCATGACGCCGTCGGGCGTCATCGGGTTCCCGGTCGCGGTGGTCTGCACGGGCCAAGACTACGCAGCCCCAAAACGCGCCTTTCTTGGCCTACGGACCAATGGGTGCATAACGCCTGCGGTGAAGTGAAGATGTGACCCCCCTCACCGAGTGCCCGCTTGCGGCCTCCCGCGCCCCGTTCTATCGTCGAGATGTATCGAGCCGATACATCGGTTCAATGCATCGAGGTAAGAGTAAGGTGCGGCGTCGCCGCACGGCACGGACGAGTAAGGCAAGGCAAGGCACGACGGATGAGAGCGGAGGTGGTCGCACCGGTGAGCCGGCGCTCAGGTGTTCTGGAGTTCGCCGTCCTCGGCCTTCTGCGCGAGGCCCCGATGCACGGCTACGAGCTGCGCAAGCGGCTCAACACCTCGCTGGGCGTCTTCCGGGCGTTCAGCTACGGCTCTCTCTATCCCTGCCTCAAGACGCTCGTCCAGCAGGGCTGGCTCGCCGAGGAGTCGGGCCGCGACCCGGACGACCCGCGGGCCGTGCCGCTGACCAACCGCCGCGCGAGGATCGTCTACCGGCTGACGGCCGAGGGCAAGGAGCGTTTCGAGGAACTGCTCGCCCAGACCGGTCCCGACGCCTGGGAGGACGAGCACTTCGGTGTGCGCTTCGCCTTCTTCGGCCAGACCTCGCGGGACGTGCGGATGCGCGTGCTCGAGGGCCGTCGCAGCCGGCTCGAGGAGCGTCTCGCCAAGATGCGCGCCTCGATGGCCCGCACCCGCGAGAAGTTGGACGCCTACACCCTCGAACTGCAGCGCCACGGCATGGAGTCCGTGGAGCGTGAGGTCCGCTGGCTCAACGAGTTGATCGAGAGCGAGCGGGAGGGGCGCGACCGGCGCGAACAGCGCGATCGGGGCGACACCTCTCCGTAACAGGCCACAGCACCGCGGTGACGACACCGCGCGGGGGCGAGCCCCCGGAAAACCCCCACCAACACCCCCGCGACGATGCGGGGTCATGTCAGAACAACCACAGGGAGCAACCGGAATGGGTTCGGTTCGCGTAGCCATCGCTGGCGTGGGCAACTGCGCCGCCTCGCTGGTGCAGGGCGTCGAGTACTACAAGGACGCCGCCCCGGACAGCCGGGTCCCCGGCCTGATGCACGTCACGTTCGGTGACTACCACGTCTCGGACATCGAGTTCGTGGCCGCCTTCGACGTCGACGCCAAGAAGGTCGGCACCGACCTGGCCGACGCCATCGGCGCCAGCGAGAACAACACCATCAAGCTCTGCGACGTGCCCAACACCGGCGTGACCGTGCAGCGTGGCGAGACCCACGACGGCCTCGGCAGGTACTACCGCGAGATCGTCACCGAGTCCGACGAGGAGCCGGTGGACGTCGTCCAGGTGCTCAAGGACACCAAGGCCGACGTGCTGGTCTGCTACATGCCGGTCGGCTCCGAGGACGCCGCCAAGTACTACGCGCAGTGCGCCATCGACGCGAAGGTCGCCTTCGTCAACGCGCTGCCGGTCTTCATCGCCGGCACCAAGGAGTGGGCGGACAAGTTCACCGAGGCCGGCGTCCCGATCGTGGGCGACGACATCAAGTCCCAGGTGGGCGCCACCATCACCCACCGGGTGCTCGCCAAGCTCTTCGAGGACCGGGGCGTCGTCCTGGACCGCACGATGCAGCTGAACGTCGGCGGCAACATGGACTTCAAGAACATGCTGGAGCGCGACCGGCTCGAGTCCAAGAAGATCTCCAAGACCCAGGCGGTCACCTCCCAGATCACCGACCGCGAGATGGGCGAGAAGAACGTCCACATCGGCCCGTCCGACTACGTGGCCTGGCTGGACGACCGCAAGTGGGCCTACGTCCGCCTCGAGGGCCGTGCCTTCGGCGACGTGCCGCTGAACCTGGAGTACAAGCTCGAGGTCTGGGACTCCCCGAACAGCGCGGGCGTCATCATCGACGCGCTGCGTGCGGCCAAGATCGCCAAGGACCGCGGCATCGGCGGCCCGATCCTGTCGGCGTCGTCCTACTTCATGAAGTCCCCGCCCGTGCAGTACTTCGACGACGAGGCGCGCGACAACGTGGAGAAGTTCATCCGCGGCGAGGTCGAGCGCTAGCCCGCGCGGCTCGCTTCGAAAGCGGCCGGACGGGCCCACGGCCCGACCGGTGTGCGCCACGGCCAAGCCGGGCGCACAACAGGACGGCAGCCCCGGACCGCAACCGGGGCTGCCGTCGTCTGTGGGTGGGCGCGGCGCGGCGGTCAGCGGTCGACGACGCGGTCGACCTGGGTCGTGGTGTGCCGCAGGATCGCCTTGAGCTCGTCCCCGACCTTCGGTCCCTTGGCCTCGGCCGGCACGAACAGGATCGACACCTGCATGTGCGGCGGCTCGGCGAACCACCGCTGCTTGCCGTCCCAGACGAACGGCGACAGGTTGCGGTTCACCGTGGCGAGACCGGCCCTGGCCATGCCCTTGGCGCGCGAGGTGATCGTCTGCAGCGCCTTGGGCGCCTCAAGGCCCACGCCGTGCGAGGTGCCGCCGGCCACCACCGCGAGCCAGCCGTCGCCCGGTGCCTTCTGCTGCCGGTAGCCGAACCGGTCGCCCTTCGCCACCGGCGTCACGTCGAGCACCGCGCCCCGGTACTCGGTGGCCCCGTGGTCGCCGAGCCAGAGTCGGGTGCCGATCCGGGCCCGGAACCTGGTCTGCGGGAACTGCTGCCGCAGCCTGCTCAGCTCCGGCGAGGACAGGTGGCTGACGAACATCGTGTCCAGCGGCAGCCGGGCGGCCCGCAGCCGGTCCATCCAGCCGATGACCTCCTCGACCGCGTCCGTGCCGTCGGTGCGGTCGAGCGGCAGGTGGATCGCGAAGCCCTCGAGCCGCACCTCGTCCAGCGCGGCCTGGAGCTTGCCGAGGTCGCGCGGTGACACTCCGTGGCGCTTCATCGAGCTCATCACCTCGACCACCACCCGGGAGCCGACCAGGCCGTACACCCCGTCGACCGACGAGGCGCTCCTGATCACCCGGTCGGGCAGCGGCACCGGCTCCTCGCCGCGCCGGTAGGGCGTCAGCACCAGCAGGTCGCCGCTGAAGCGGTCCTTCATGGCGGCGGCCTCGTAGGTGGTGCCCACCGCCATGGTCTCCAGGCCGTGCAGCGCGACCTCCTCGGCGAGCCGGTCGTGGCCGAAGCCGTAGCCGTTTCCCTTGCAGACGGGGATCAGGTCGGGGAAGTCAGCCACCACCGACCGCTGGTGCGCCCGCCAGCGGTCGCGGTCGACGTAAAGGGTGAGCGCCATGGCCTGGGTGACCCTTTCTCCGCGCTGCCACGCGGTGCGTACGGGGGGTGTTGCTCCGGTGCGTGAGGTGAGGGTTCAGCGCCGCGACATATACATGTCGAACGCCTTGTGGAGAAGCTTATTGAGCGGGAAGTCCCACTCGCCGAGATACTCGGCCGCCTCGCCGCCCGTCCCCACCTTGAACTGGATCAGGCCGAAGAGATGGTCGGTGTCCTCGAGCGAGTCACCGATCCCCCGCAGGTCGTACACGTCGGCGCCCAGGCCGTGCGCGTCCTGCAGCATGCGCCACTGCATGGCGTTGGACGGCCGTACCTCCCGCTTGTGGTTGGCGGACGCACCGTACGAATACCACACGTGGCCGCCCACGATCAGCATCGTGGCCGCGGCCACCGGCTCGCCCTCGTGCGTGGCGATGTAGAGCCGCATCCGGTCCGGGTCCTCGGAGTTCAGCACCCGCCACATCAGCTCGAAGTACGACTGGGGGCGCGGGCGGAAGCGGTCGCGCTCCGCCGTGATCTCGTACAACCGCTGCCAGGTGCCCAGGTCCTCGTAGCCGCCCCGCACGACCTCGACGCCGGCCTTCTCGGCCTTCTTGATGTTGCGCCGCCACAGCTGGTTGAAGCCCTTCTGGACCTCGTCGAGCGAGCGGCCCCGCAGCGGGATCTGGAAGACGTAGCGCGGCTGTACGTCCCCGAAGCCGGCGCCCTCGTCCTCGCCCTGCTGCCAGCCCATCCGCCGCAGCTTGTCCGAGACCTCGAAGGCGCGCGGCTCGATGAAGGTCGCCGAGACGTCCCGCAGCCGCTTGACGTCGGGGTTCTGGATGCCGGACTTGACCGCGGCCGCGTCCCAGCGGCGGATCACCACCGGCGGGCCCATCTTGACCGAGAACGCCCCCTGCTGTTTCAGGTGGTCGAGCATCGGCCGCAGCCACTCCTCGAGGTTCGGCGCGAACCAGTCGATCACCGGGCCCTCCGGCAGGTACGCCAGATACCGCTTCACCCTCGGGACCTGCCGGTAGAGCACCAGGCCGGCGCCGACGAGGCGGCCCGTCCGGTCGAACCAGCCGAGGGACTCGGACCGCCAGGCGGACTTCACGTCACCCCAGGCCGGCACCTGCATGTGGCTGGCCGAGGGCAGCGAACGGATGTACGCCAGATGCTCCTCGCGGCTGATGGTCCTCAGGGTCAGGCTCATACGGGGCGCTCCTCCGGTCGCCGGCTGCGTCAATCGCAGGGTCGTGCCGGAAGCCTAACGGCGCCCGCGTGGTGCCGTTGCGTCAAGGGCCGCCCAGGTCTTGGCGTTCCTTCGGCGCGCCGCGCCGGAGGGACGCCCCCCCCCGGGGGGGGGATCCGAGCCCCCCCCCCAAGGGGGCCCCCGGGGGCCGGCCCACAACAGTGGAATATAAAAAAAAGAACCAGCCGACGC
>NZ_JBHXFJ010000117.1:0-2416 GCF_042722465.1 Streptomyces sp. NPDC127098 | reverse complement strand
GTTTTGTTTGTTTTTTTTTTTCTTCTCTCTCTCCCCCGGCCCCGATGTGGTGGGTGGGCCCGGCGCCCGCGCCGCCCGCCCCCCCCCCCGCCGACCGGGTGCGTCAGCCGAGCACGCCCCCGAAGGGGCCGCCGTGGGCCAGGCCCAGATAGAGGCCGACTCCGGCGGCGCCGAGGCCGAGGACGGCCAGGAACCGCTGGGCGGTCGTCACCGAGATCATCTGGGCCCTAGCGCCCAGCGCGATGCCGACCAGACCGGCCCAGGAGCTGACCAGGTGCATGTCGTTCCAGATCGAGAAGATGGCCGCGACCGCTCCCACCAGCAGCGTCGCGATGGCGTAGCGGTTCTCGACCGGATGGGGACGGCCGTCGATGTTGAGCAGATGTTCCGCGAAGGCGAAGGGACCGTGGTGCGCGGCCTGTGCCATGGGACACCTCCAAGGCGCGAATGACCCTCGAATGACCCTACGTGTCCAGATTGCTCCGCTCACCGCCCCGATTTCAACCGGAAGGGCGGAGACAGGTACGGTGTACTGTCCGCCCCCTTGTGGGGCGACCGCATCACGACCCTCCTGCCACGGAACGCCCGTGGCCGCCTGAGTCCAGAGGAGGTGGGTTTTCGCATGCGTCACTACGAGGTGATGGTGATCCTCGACCCCGATCTTGAGGAGCGTGCCATCGCCCCCCTGATCGAGTCCTTCCTTTCCGTCGTCCGCGAGGGCAACGGCAAGGTGGAGAAGGTCGACACCTGGGGCCGTCGCCGGCTGGCCTACGAGATCAACAAGAAGCCCGAGGGCATCTACTCGGTGATCGACCTGCAGGCCGAGCCCGCGGTCGTCAAGGAGCTCGACCGCCAGCTCAACCTGAACGAGTCGGTCATGCGGACCAAGGTCCTGCGCCCGGCCACGCACTGATCAGAACTGAGCGGGGCCGGCGAGCGGCACCGTCGGTGTCATTGTCAGAGCCATACGTAATCATCGCAGCAACAGCAGTTAACCCCCGCCGAGAGGTACCCCAATGGCAGGCGAGACCGTCATCACGGTCGTCGGCAATCTGGTCGACGATCCCGAGCTGCGCTTCACTCCATCCGGTGCGGCGGTCGCGAAGTTCCGTGTCGCGTCCACCCCGCGCATCTTCGACCGGCAGACCAACGAGTGGCGGGACGGCGACGCCCTGTTCCTGACCTGCTCGGTCTGGCGCCAGGCGGCGGAGAACGTCGCCGAGTCGCTCACCAAGGGGATGCGGGTCATCGTCCAGGGCCGGCTCAAGCAGCGGACCTACGAGGACCGGGAAGGTGTCAAGCGCACGGTCATCGACCTGGAGGTCGACGAGGTCGGTCCCTCGCTGTTCCGCGCCACGGCCAAGGTCACCAGGTCCGCCCCCGGCGGCGGCCAGGGTGGCGGCGGCGGTCGCGGCCAGGGTGGCGGCGGCTGGGGTGGCGGCCAGGGTGGTCAGGGCGGTCAGGGCGGTGGGCCAGCGGGTGACCCGTGGGCGACCAGCGCTCCGGCCGGCGGCGGCCAGCAGGGTGGCGGCGGTGGTGGCGGTGGCTGGGGCGGTGGCTCCGGCGGTGGCTACTCGGACGAGCCCCCGTTCTGAGGGCACACCCCACGTATTTCTGAACTCACCGGAGAAGCACCATGGCGAAGCCGCCCGCGCGCAAGCCCAAGAAGAAGGTCTGCGTGTTCTGCAAGGAGAAGATCTCCTACGTCGACTACAAGGACACGAACCTGCTGCGGAAGTTCATCTCCGACCGCGGCAAGATCCGTGCCCGCCGGGTCACCGGCAACTGCACCCAGCACCAGCGTGACGTCGCCACGGCCGTGAAGAACAGCCGTGAGATGGCGCTGCTGCCCTACACCTCGACCGCGCGCTAAGGGAAGGGTGGTTCACAACCCATGAGGATCATCCTGACCAGTGAGGTCGCCGGCCTGGGAACGGCCGGGGACGTCGTCGAGGTGAAGGACGGGTACGCCCGTAACTACCTGCTGCCCCGCGGTGCCGCGATCCGCTGGACCAAGGGCGGCCAGCAGGACGTCGAGCAGATCCGTCGCGGTCGCAAGATCCGCGAGATCGCCTCGATCGAGCAGGCCAACGACGTGAAGGCCCAGATCGAGGGCGTCACCGTGCGGCTGAAGGTCCGTGCCGGCACCGGCGGTCGCCTGTTCGGCTCCGTCACCCCGGCCGACATCGTCGCCGCGGTGAAGGCCGCCGGCGGTCCCGACGTGGACAAGCGGCGGATCGAGCTCCGCACCCCGATCAAGAGCCTGGGCGCGCACCGGGTCACCGTCCGGCTGCACCCGGAGGTCGCGGCCAACGTGGGCCTCCAGGTGGAAGCCGCCAAGTAGGGCTGACATCGGCGAACGGCCGTGGGGCGCCCCGGCCGGGGGGCCGCCCGGGGGCGGCCCGCGCCCCGGGGC
>NZ_JBHXFJ010000116.1:0-10114 GCF_042722465.1 Streptomyces sp. NPDC127098 | reverse complement strand
TGCGTGGTGTACTAGTGCACTATGCAGTCCCCGGGGTGCACACCCCGGGAACAGGTCGGCCCCGGTGCGCACACACCGGGGCCGAGCCGACCGCCTCGAAGTGGATGGAGAGGAGATCGACGTGCCGATCGTGGCACTGCGGCGCCGGCTGGCGCTGCTCTGGGCCCGTGTCCATGGGCGTTTTCGCAGGTCGGGTGAGGTGCACACCTCCACTCGGCTGATCTTGCCGCCGGCCGTCCGGCCCGGTGAGGCCCGGCCAGAGCTCCCGGCCGTGCCGGAGGACTTCCGCCTTGGGGCGCCCGATGCCGCTGAGCTGAGCCTGAGGGCTCGGCTGCGGTCGCGGATGAGCCAGGGGGGCCGGCGATGAGCACGGACCAGACGGAGACCGTGCCGGCGGACTGGTGGGACCGGCTCTACGACGGGTCGGCCGACACCGCAGCGCCGCCGGTCACCGAAAAGGACCAGGTCAGCGCCCCGGGCGACGACGTCGACGAGGACGTCGACCAGGACCTCGACGAGGACCAGGACGACGACCAGGTCGACGAGGACGAGGACCAGGACGACGGCGACGAGTCGGGGGACCGGCCGAAGAAGAAGCGGCGGTCGGCCCGTCTGGCGCGGCCGAAGCAGTCGGCGGCCGACTGGTACGCGGACCTGTCCGCGCCGTCCCGCCACCTGCTCTACAACGGCTCGGCGGCCGGCGCCGGTTGTTTTACGGGCCTGGTCAGCGCGGTGCACGGCTGGATCGAGGACTGCGGCGACGACTACAGCATCGGCGCCGCGCTGAGCCTCGGCGTGATGGTGATCGCCGCCGCCGCCGTGGTCGTCGACATGCGCTCGCGCGGCTGGTGGCCGCCCCTGGCCTGGATCGGCCGTATCCCCCTTGCCTCCTGCGTTCTCGCGCTGGGCCTCTACGCGCCCGCCGCCTCCCTCTGACCTGCGGAAAGGACTGATTGATCATGTTGATTGCTGCTGATGTGGCCGCCGCTCCGGCGGAGGCGACCCCGGGCGTGATGGACGGGGAGATCCTGGGACAGCTCGGGACCGGCGGCGCCGCGCTCGTGGTGACCGTGGTGTTGTGGCTCGGCATGAAGGCGACGGCCGACAAGGGCCGGCAACTCCCGTGGGGCGTCGTGCTGCTGCTCGGGGCGATGTCCGCCACCCTCTACGCGGCGGCCGGCGGCTTCTGGTCCATGCCCGCCGACATCCTGGGCGAGTTGCTGATCGCGGTGGGCGTGGGCACCGGCACCGGGCCGGCCGGCAACGTCGGGATGGGCGCCGTCGCCTGCGTCTGCGCGGCGGTCATCTACTGGCGGAAGCTGACGCTCCCGCAGCTGGCGGTCATGGGGTTCGTCGCCGCGTACGTCGCCGGCCGCGCCGGCGGCATCTGGGGCGTGGGCGCCGACCTGCTCGCTAGCTTGGGCCGGATCGTGGGGGCCTGAGCCATGGACCAGCACACCGACGAGGCCGTCGTCGACGAGGCGCCGGCCGTGGAGCAGGAGGCCAAGCCGCGGGGCGGCGTGCGCGAGGTGCTGTCCGCCCGCCACGCGCTCGACGAACTGGCGGCCGGCTCGCAGGAGTTGGTCCGCCGGGCCACGCTGTGGGTCGCTTCGGGGGAGGGCTGGCAGGGGTCCGCTCGCCGCCTCGGGGCGGTCGTCGCCGGCGCCGTCGTCGCCGTCCGCGCCACGGGCGACTACCCGATCATCCCGGCCGTGGCGGTCACCGGCTGGTGCATTGCCGCCTGGGTGCTGCCCTCGGTCCCCTACTCCCCCGGCGTCAAGGCGCCTGCGGAGGCAGGGGAGCAGGGGCAGCACTCCCCCGACGACGACCAGGTCGACGCCGCCGGCGACGGCCAGGAGCTCGACGAGGACGGGGCGCCGGCCGCCGTCGACCGGGACTCCGTGCTCCAGCTCGTGCGTGACGTCGCCGGCGACCGCCACGGCGCGCACCTCGACGACGTCCTCGATGCCGGCCTTCGAAGCGGCCTGCTCACCGGCTGGGACAAGGGCACGCTCCGTGCCGAGTTGGAAGGCTGGGACGTGCCCGTGCTCGACCAGTTGAAGCTCCGCTTCGACGGCCGCCAGCGCAACCGCGTCGGGGTCCGGCTGGCCGACCTCCCGCCGGCCCCCGAGCGGCCCGCCCCGGCGCCCGCCCAGCCGGCCCCCGAGGCGGCCGACGAGCCGGTCTCCGAGGCGCCCGCCGGGGCGGTGGTCGGGGCCTCCCCTCCCCCCGCTCCTGGCGCCCCCCAGGGGGCTGGGTAGGGCCGGTAGTTCTCCCAGGTCAGACCCTCCCTACCGGGTCCCCTACCCCCCGCCCTACCTACCGCCCTACCGCTGTCGACTGCTTGATCCGCCGGTCTCGAACCGGCGGTGAAAGGAGCCGGACAGCACCCATACCGGTGCACACTCCCCATACCGACTCCAGACATGCCAAAGGGCGCGCCCTCAACGCCTGGACAGCACGGACGCGCCCCTCATCCCCCGACAAGGAGGACGGCTCGATGCTCTCACGGATCACCCCGCCGACGGCCCAGGAGCGGGAGGCGGCCGACCGCCGCCTGAACCAGGTCTGGGCGCCCGAACTGGCCCGCCGCGCCGACCGCGACCAGCTGCTCGCGCAGTCCGACTCGACCGGCGACCAGCAGACGACGGGCGGTGCCCACTGATGCGCGGCTGGCTGCTCGCCGCCGTGCTCCGGGTCTGGTGGACGTGCGGCGGCTGCAACCGCTCCTGCACGGACTTCGAGCGCTCGTGCCCGGACTGCGGCACCGCCGCCCCGGACACCTACTGACCCCCCACACCCCATGCCCGAGGCGGCCGGCGCAGCTTGCCGGCCTCGACCGGCCGCCTCGGGTCCCATCCCGCAAGGAACAGGAGCCACCAGGATGGCACTCACGCCGATGCCGATCACCCCCCGTCCCACGGAGGAGAAGGGCGGGCCGGTCTACCAGCCGTCGCGCGGCGGCTGGTACCCCGAGCCGCAGAAGGGCCAGCGGCCGAACACCACGGCGACCAACGCCGCCACCTTCGCCTACGACTGGCAGTGCTGCTTGTGCGGCGCCTGGTTCGAGTCGTCTGCCCCGCCCATCCTCGGACCGTCCGGCCAGCTGTGCAGCGGCTGCGCCGGCGACTGACGACGCACCGTCACATCCCGGGGGGTGTGCACCAGACCGGTGTACACCCCCTCCCCCAGCAATCAGGCCGCGCACACTGGTGCGCACCCCCCACGCGCACCCCGCGCACCACACAGAGAGTAGTTATCCGTGGATATCCCCCTCGAACTGCCGGTGCCGTGGCAGCAGGTGGCGGCCGTCGTGCTGTCGCTGCTGATCCTCGTCACCGCCGCCGTGATCGTCGCGAAGCGCCGGCCGGCGCCCGCCTCGGACGAACTGCCGGGGCGGGCCGGTATGACCATCGCTCAGTTCGCCGCCACCATCGGCGCCCTGATCAGCACCGCGATCGGCGCCAACACGGCCTGGCGCTTCGCTGAGCACTCGGTCGGCATCACCAACGACTACGAGCGCGCCGGCCTGTTCCTCGCCGGCGAGACCATCCTCATCGGCCTCGCGCTCATGGCCCGGGAGGCGATGCGCGGCCCGCAGCGCCGCGCCGGCCTCGCCGGCGTCCTCGTCTGGGCCCTGAGCCTCTTCCTGTGCGTGCCGGCGTTCGCCGAGTCCACCACCCCGGAAGAGGGCCTGAACGTGGCGGCCGCGCTCTGGCGCTCGGTCCTCGGCCCGATCGGCGCCGCCCTCATGTGGCACTTCGCCATGGGCATCGAGCTGCGGCACGAGGGCGCGGAGAACCAGTCGTTCGCCGCCGTCGTCGTCCGCCGCGTTCAGCGCGCCGTCCTGGCCCGCCTCGGGGTGGCTGTCGCCGCCGACCACACCGCCGAGCAGATCGCCCAGGAGCGAGCCATCCGCACCGCCGCCCGCCGTCTGGGCCGGTACGAGGACCTGAAGGGGACGCGGCAGCGGCGCCTCGCCCGGCGGATCGCCCGGGGCCTGAGCACCGCCGGTGTCCCGCACGACGAGGGCCTGCGCGCCCGCCTGGAACGGGAGCTGGCCGTCGCGCAGCACATCGGCGCGCTCGCCGCGCACCGGCCCGTCTCCCCGTGGTCCTTCGCCACGGTGCCGGCCCTGGCCGCGGTGCCGCTCGTGCCGCCGGCCGTCCAGCCGCCGGCCGGCTTCGAGCTCGACGTCGACCAGGTCGAGCTCCCGGTCGAGCAGTGGTGGCAGCAGGAGCAGCGGCCGGCGCCGGCCGGCACCTACGCCGCCGACTCCGGCCGGCCGGCCCGCGTCGACGTCGTCCTCCCCCTCGACGAGGACCAGGTCGACGACGACCAGGCCGACGAGGACGAGGGCGCGGACGAGTTCGAGATCCCGACTGAGCGACTGGACGAGGACGCCGCGCGCGCCCGGATCGAGTACGGATTCCAGCAGGGCTGGTCGACCCGAAAGACCGGCCGCTACGCGACCCGTTCCGCTACGTTGGTCGGGCGGGTTTACAGGGAACTGAAGAAGGCTGTAAACGCTTAATCCGCGCGGAATTCGAGAATCCCCCGGGGTAATTCCCGCCGGGGGAATCCGAATTACTCGAACCGAATATCAGAATCGCGGTGTACACCGCCTGTGCACCGAAATTGACAGGAGATCAGGAATGCACACCGACCGACATGGCCGGACACCCGCTGAGCGAATCGCCGACGTGCACCGCTACGGCGACCCGATCCCTGAATCCGACCGCGTCGCCGCGACCGAGCTCCTGGTCGACCTCCTCGACGCCGCCGCCCGCCACGGCGTGACCTGGGCCGACTTCGACGGCGTCGTCGACCTCCCCGGCGGCTGCCTCGACGCGGTGGTCTCCAACCGCCGGTTCCCCCGCAGCCGCTGACCACACAGAACGGCCCGCACCCGGTCAAGGAGGGTGCGGGCCGTTTGTCGGACTAACCAGTCACATCGGTCACTTGGGTGGGTCGACCACCACGCGCACCAACCGATACGGCATGATCAAGCCCTTAAATGCGTGAGCGGCCGGATGCCAGTCCAGCCGCTCGCGTGGCCCTCAGCTCGCTTCCTACGGCAGACACAAAGGACCACAAACGCTTTGAGCAGCGTAAAGCACGCGCTGGCGTTGTCGCCAGCCGACCCGGCCAATGAGCCGGACGTCACTCTCCCCGCGCCCCAGACGGTCTCAGAGGCCCGTCAGCGCCACCGTGCCGCCCTTGAGGCTGGCCGCGCCCGCCGCCGTCGTCTGCGGGCCTCTACGGCCGCGCAGCGGCCTTCCTCGGCCCCCTCCGGCCGTCAGGTCGAGAACCCTGCCGCGCCCGCCACGGGCGAGCCGCTCGGTAAGAGGGAAACAGAGTTTCCCCCCCCGGGCCTGAGCCACGGTCACCTTGGCGCTCTGACCAGCATCGTTGACGGCGGCGAGTGGACTCCTGACGACGCGTCCGAGGCGCTGCGGCGGGCGCGCCAGAAGGAGCGCTTCGCCGGCCGCCGGGTGCTCTGGAACATCAGCCACATCCCCGGCGTCAGGGCCTGCGGCCGTGGCGTCATCGACCACGACCAGGGCGTGGTCTTCAAGCGGCGCGACGGCCGCGTGTACACCTCCGGCACCACCCGGTGTCACTCGATCTGGTGCTGCCCCGTCGACGCGGCCAAGATCCGGGCCCGCCGCGCCGACGACGCCTCCGAGGCGTGCGTCCGGCATGTCGAGAACGGCGGCGCTGCGTACCTGGTGACGCTCACCGCCCGGCACTACAAGCGCCATCGCCTCGACGACCTCATGGACGCGATCCGCGACGCGTTCACCGCGCTCACGTCCGGTGCGCAGTGGGCCGGCGACCGCGCACGCGGCCGTGAGGGCGAGCGTCAACGCATGGGCGTCGTCGGCATCATCCGATCGACTGAGGTGACGCACTCCGAGCGCAACGGTTGGCACCCGCACCTGCACCTGATCGTCCTCATGGGCGCGGTGCAGACCCCCCGCCCGCAGATCCCGCGCAAGGAGAACCGGCCGGAGGGCTGGACGATGCCGGAGTGGGACCCGACCCCGGTGTCGTACTTCCACGTGCCCGACCCGAAGACCGCCGACCGCGCCGGCCTGAACGACGCCGACCGTCAGACGCTCGCGAACTTCGAGCGCATGCAGGACCGCTGGGACCGTCAGTGGTCCAAGTGGCTGGAGAAGCAGGGGTTCCGCCCGTCGAAGAAGTACGGCGTGCGCTGGGACCGCATCCGGACCGTCCGCGACGCCCGGGAGGCCGGCAAGTACATCGCCAAGGTCCAGGAGGAGCGACCGGGCAAGAAGCCGCGGGAGATCGGCGTCGGCAACGAGCTGGCCCGCCTCGACATGAAGGCCGGCGCCAAGATGCGCGGCGCCGCCGACGAAGGCTCGCGCACGCCGTTCGAGCTGCTGCAGCTCTACCGCCAGTACCGCAGCCTCGACGCCGACACCGCGCAGCAGCTCGGCGTCGACGTCGACGCGCGGCTCGCCCGGCTCCGCCAGCTGTGGGACGAGTACGAGACCGCGACCCGGGGCCGGCGCGCGATCGAGTGGAGCCGGCACCTTCGCGACGCGCTCGGCATGGGCGAGGAGGCCACCGACGAGGCGATCGTGGGGGAGGAGGAGAACGGCGCCGGCTTCGCCGCCGTCGACACCGACACATGGCGCCGCGTGTGCCGCCTCGGCCTCGACTTCGACGTCACCATGGCCGCCGAAATCGGCGGCTTCCCCGGCCTATCCGCCGCCCTCGACGAACTCGGCCTCACCGCCCAAGAACTCCAGCCACCCACCCTCGAATAGCTCCCCCTCCCCCGCCGTCCCCGCCACCCAAGGTCACCTTGTCCACTAACTTGCTCCGACCCGGAACCCCCTCCCCGACCAGCACCCACTGACTGAACCGAGACCACACTCACCAAGGGACGTAGCGTGGGTGTGGTCTCGGTTCTGGCGGCGGAAAAGTGCTGGTCGGGGAGGGGGAAGGTGATCCCGCAGGATCACCCCCGGAGCACCCCGGGAACGCCTCGGGATCACCCGCGCCGGCCGTCCTCGGCCGACCCCTGGGCATCGTGACGCGGAGCCGTAACGTAACGATGTCCACTAACTTGCTCCGCCCGCCGGCGGCCCTTCCCCGAGGCGCCGGCGCCCGCTTCGAGGGCGCGTGGATGCCGTCGCCGGCTGCTCCTGGCGGGCGCGCTCGACGGCCAACTCGACGGCCAGGAGCCGCGGGCGGTCGACAGGTTCGGGGGCGGCCGGCTCGACGTCGGCGGGGCCGGTTCCCAGCGGGCGGCGGTGCGTCACGCGTCCATGATCACCACGCGCGCCGGCGACTCGACGCCGCCCTCCCCCGCGCGCGGTCCGGGCCTCGACCGGTCGTCCGTCCGTCCGCCGGTGCCGGCCTACGCGCGCAGGCGCGAGCGGACGACGGACGGACGTCCATGGGTCGGCTCCGCTCCCCCGGTTCCATGGGTCGGTGTGCACCGGTGTGCCCGGTGTGCACTCGCTCCTGTGCACCGGACCGGCGGTCCGTATCCGTAGATACCTTGGTACTTCCGCCGGGGTCAGTTCGTAATGCAAGAGGTGTGGGCGTGTTGATCTTGGCGCGGCCGGAGTGCAAACGGTGTGCCTCGACTGCTCACTCCTCCGACTCATCAGGAATGCCTCGGTGTGTTCTGTAGCAGTGTTTGTGTCATGCCTCGTGATCTTGTGAATGCAAGAGCTTCGGTCGTCTCGGTGTGACGGAGAGTGCCGTCCGGTCGAGATGCAAGGGTGTGCGGGATCCGGGTCTTCGTGACGGTCGGTGAGTGCGCCGGGGCGTCGTCGGCGGCGTGCTCCTGGTCGTCGTCGTGGTCCTGGTGCTCGACGACGGCGTCCTGGTCGTGCTGGTGCCGGTGTCGGTGTCGTGGTCGGCGCTCGAGTTCGGCTCCGCGACGATCGCGGGCGGGTGGCGTGCAGCTGCTCGACGCGTTGGCCCGCGCGTCGTCTTCTCCCCTCCGGCGGCCGGCCGGCCACGGCCGGGCGTCGGTGGTCAGTGACCGCCAGTTCGGCGCCGGCCGGCCGCGCCTTCCGGTGCCGCGCGGCGGGTCAGATTTACGCGGACCAGCGATAGGAACGGCCGAGCGTCAGCGAGGTGCGCGCAACCCGCATGCGGCGCCGGCCGTTCGGCCCAAGGCGACGGTCGGGCGGGCGCGGTTCGGCAGAGAGAGCCAGTGCAGCGGCCCGCCACGGTCACCGTGACGGCAATCCGGGAGGCCACCCCTCCCCCCGTAGCTGCTTCTTTGGACGTACCTTCGTGGCGGCGTGCAGTCGGCCGCGGCGGACGCCCTAGGCCGCTCAGCGATTCCGCGCAACGGCCAGCTGGTGCTGGCGGCCGTCGCGTTGAACGGCGGCCGCGGCTGTGCCCCGTGCCGGCCGGATGGTTGGGTGGCGGGCATGACGACGACGCCACAACGGCGGTGCGCCTGGTGCCGGGGACCCGTCGAACGGAAGTCCGCCAACGGCCCCGTCCCGACGTACTGCAAGCAGGGATGCCGGCAACGCGCCTACGAGGCCCGCCGGATCGAGGAAGCCGAGAACCGCGCGTGGCGGGACAGCCTTCTTGCTGCTGGCGCCCGGTTCGGCCCGGATTCGTCAGGCCCGAACTCGTCACGTGACGACTCCGAGAACGTCTCGGACCTGTCACGTGACGGGTCTGTGACTCGCCCGGACCTGTCACGTGACGGGTCGGTGTCGGATGCCCAACCCGCGCCCGAGCAGCAGCAGGAGCCGGAGGCGCCGCCAGCTGCGGGGGGACGGGCGGCCTCTCCCCCGTCGCCGTGGGTTTCGTTCCGGGCGGGGAAGCGTCGGCCGGACCCGGGTGCCGTCCCGCTGTGGCCGGAGGACGAGGACTAGCCTGCGGCCGGCCTGGCTGGGCGTCGTCCTGGTGCTCGCGTTCTGGGGCGGGCGGTGGCCGCCGACCGGGACCGGCCGTGAGGCCGCAGCCCGGGCGGGCGGGCCAGCGGCCCGCCCCCTTGATTGAGTAGAGAAAGTTTGGACCACGCCCCGGGCCACGCGTCCGGCCGCCGTGGTGTGCACGACGAACGAGCCGGTTTACGGCCTGGTTCCGGCGCGAATTCGGGCGTCGGGTCGGGCGCATGTGAAAGCGCGCCGGAGCTGGAATGCCCCGGCGCGCTTGGCGGGTCGTGTGCACCATGACTGACAGGGGTGTGCACCCGGTCAGTTGTGGTGCTCAGTGGCGGCTCCGGTGGAATCGCCACCGACCGGGAATGGAGACCGACTCCCCGACCTCGATGATGTCCCCGGCCCCGTCGTACGACACATTCCGTCCGAGGCTTACGGGAGAACCGGCGGGAATTCCAAGTTCTTCCGCCTGTTCATCTGTGGCAGTGCTAACCGTCGTTGCCTCGGTGGTCTCGAAAATGCGCCGCCCGGTCGCTTCCTGAATCGCGGAAGGCGTGCCCCCGATAATCCGCTCCTTGGTGACGAGCTGAGGCGCCAACTCGGCCAGCTCGGCGGCGAAGTAGCTGGTAGACGCGCTAAGGGCCTCCTCGTCCGTGCGCGTCACGCGGTGCCGCTTGATGAGCTGTGCTCCCTCCTCCGCCCCGAAAAGGTCTCGAACCCAATCGGGGATATCCGAGGAAAGCGACGCCTCGGTGATAACGGCGTATTGGCCGTCCGGGTAGATCTTGCCCGTCTTCAGGGCGCGCTCGAACCGGTCGGCGGCGCTGTGGTGGACCCGGCGGGTTCGCACCACCGTGCCGACACCGACGACGGACTCAACGAGCCCGTCCGCCCGCAGCGCGGCCAACGCCTTCATCGCGGTGGCCTGCGAGATCTCCCACTGCGCGGCGAGCTGGCGGACGGACGGGACCCGGTCGCCGTCCGACAGCTCGCCGTCCGTGATCTGTCGCCTGAGCTCCTTCACCACCTGGAGATACGGCGGCGTGCGGTCTACCTGCACTTTCTCTCTCCTCCTCATGCACTGGCGCACTGGTGCGCTACACGGCACAGTACATGTTGACGTGCGTGGTGTACTAGTGCACTATGCAGTCCCCGGGGTGCACACCCCGGGAACAGGTCGGCCCCGGTGCGCACACACCGGGGCCGAGCCGACCGCC
>NZ_JBHXFJ010000115.1:0-10299 GCF_042722465.1 Streptomyces sp. NPDC127098 | reverse complement strand
GCCTGCGGCCGTGCGGTGCCGCGCCCACCCACCCTCCCCCAGCGTCAGCTGGGGGAGGGTGGCCTCGCGCGGCACGGGCCGCGTGGCCCGGCGGCGCAGCCGCCGCGGGCCATCGGCCTCCGGGCCCGCTCACCGCGCGCAGCGCGGCGGTGCCGGCAACCGCGCGGAGCGCGGAAAGGGCGGGCGGGGGAGCACCTCGCGCTTAGCGCCGGGGCCGACGGCGCACCACGCTCGGCACGGCGACGCACCCCCCGCGCGCGCGGAGCGCCGGGGCCCGGCCGGCGGCGCAGCCGCCACGGCCCCCGGCCGCGCACCCACCCGCGCGAAGCGCGTAAAAGGGGCGGGTGGGTGGGGAAAATCCCCGCGCGGAGCGCCGGGGCCAGCGGCGCGCCACGCTCGGCACGCCGACGCCCCCCCCGCGCGGAGCGCCGGGGGTGGTCGCCTGCGGCCGCCAGGCCGCTTCGCTTAGGCCCGGCCGGCCAGGCCCTCGCGCCAGCGGTTGGTGAGCGGCAGGCGGCGGTCCTTGCCGAAGACCTTCGGGGAGATCTTGGTGCCCGGCGGGTACTGCCGCCGCTTGTACTCGGCCGCGTCCACCAGCCGCAGCACCCGCGAGACGAGCTCCGCGTCGTAGCCGGCCGCCACGATGTCGGCCGCGCCCCGGTCGCGGTCCACGTACAGTTCGAGGACGCCGTCCAGCACGTCGTAGTCCGGCAGCGAGTCCGTGTCCACCTGCCCCGGCCGCAGTTCCGCGCTCGGCGGCTTGGCGATGGAGTTCTCCGGGATCGGCGGCGTCTCGCCCCGCCGCGCCGCGGCCTCGTTGCGCCACCTGGCGAGCCGGTAGACCACCGTCTTGTAGACGTCCTTGATCGGCCCGTAGGCGCCGACCGAGTCGCCGTAGAGCGTCGAGTAGCCCACGGCGAGCTCGCTCTTGTTGCCGGGGGCGAGCACGATGTGGCCCTCCTGGTTGGAGACCGCCATCAGCAGGGTGCCGCGCAGCCGCGACTGGAGGTTCTCCTCGGCGAGGCCGGTCAGCTCCACCGCGTCCAGGTAGGCGTCGAACATGCCGCCGATCGGCACCGTCCGCAGGGCGAGGCCGGTGCGCCTGGCCAGCTCGGTCGCGTCGTCCTTGGAGTGCTCCGAGGAGTAGCGCGAGGGCATGGAGAGCCCGAAGACCTGCTGGGGGCCGAGCGCGTCGCAGGCGATCGCCGCGCACAGCGCCGAGTCGATGCCGCCGGAGAGGCCGATCAGGACGGAACGGAACCCGTTCTTCCTGACGTAGGCGCGGACCCCGGTGACCAGCGCCTGGTACATCTCCTCCGCGTCGTCGAGCCGGTCGGCGACCGCGCCGCGGTAGGTCGGCTCGTAGGGCGGCAGCGGCTCGGCCGAGAGCGTCACGTGGTCGATCCGCAGCCCGTCGTCGACGACGCCGGCCGGCGGCTCGCCGGCGGCGGCCGGGAGGTCGAGGTCGAGCAGCAGGCACTCCTCGGCGAACTGGCCGGCCCGCGCCAGCACGGTGCCGTCCCGGTCGACGACGATCGAGTCGCCGTCGAAGACCAGCTCGTCCTGGCCGCCGACCATCGCCAGGTAGGCGAGCGTGCAGCCGGCCTCCTGGGCCCGCTTGCGCACCAGGTCGAGCCGGGTGTCGTCCTTGGCGACCTCGTAGGGGGAGGCGTTGACCGACAGCAGCAGTCCCGCGCCGGCCGCGCGCGCGGCCGGCACCCGGCCGCCGTCCTGCCACAGGTCCTCGCAGATGGCGAGCGCCACGTCGACGCCGCGGACCCGGATCACCGGCAGCGTGGCGCCGGGCACGAAGTAGCGGAACTCGTCGAAGACGCCGTAGTTCGGCAGGTGGTGCTTGGCGAAGGTGAGGACCACCTCGCCGCGGTGCAGTACGGCCGCCGCGTTGCGCGGGGCGCCGGCCGGCTGGCCGAGCACCTGGCTGGCCTGCTCGGCCCGGTCGAGGTAGCCGAGCACCACCGGGACCTCGCCCAGGCCCTCGGCGGCCAGTCTGGTCGCCAGCTCGCGGAGCGCCGCCCGGCTGGCGGCCACGAAGGACGGGCGCAGGGCCAGGTCCTCGACCGGATAGCCGGTGAGCATCATCTCGGGGAAGGCGACCAGGTGCGCGCCACGGTCGACGCCGTGCCGCGTCCAGCGCAGCACGGCGTCCGCGTTGCCGGGCAGATCGCCGACGGTGGAGTCGATCTGGTTCAGGGCGATTCGTAGCTGAGGCACGCGGTCGAGTCTAATCGTCCGACTGACGCAATGTAGGGCGCGGTCCTTCTGGCCGGCTTTCGGCCGTGGCAAACGGCGAGGGACCCGGTGATAGGGAATGATCCGCGAGTGACGCATACCTGACGGAAAGGGTCGTCACCGCGCGAGATGGCGACCGCAACCGATCGGTGGGTGAGGCACCCCCTGGAATCCGGCCAGGATCGACGGTCGCGGATTACGCGGGCATGCCAAAGGGCAGGGCTGAACCCACCTGCGTGTGAGGACGGGACGACGCCATGCTGGAAAGGGGCGCGGCCATGCCGCAGGACATCAGCTTCTACCTGCCCTTCCAAGGGAGCATCAACCCGGGCGCCGGCCGGGCGCGCATCCACCACCTGGACTGGGTGCGCCGCTACGGCCTCGTCGTCGGCGAGGCGGCGCTGCGCCGCTACCAGGGCTGGCAGGTGACCGACCTGGCGGCGTACGCCTACCCGGAGGCAGCCGGGGGCGACCTCGACCTGGTCACCGACGCCGTCTGCATCGGCTTCCCGCTGGACGACCTGTTCGACGGCCCGCTCGGCCGGCAACCGGAGCGCGTCGCCCAACTGGTCACCGAACTGGCCGCCATCCCCTACCGCGCCCCCGGCACCCCGCCCGCGCTCGACGCGCCGATCGCCAGGGCGTACGCCGACGTGTGGCGGCGCAGCGTCGTCGGCATGTCGCCGGCCTGGCGGGCCAGGGCGGCCGCCAACCTGGGCCGCTTCTTCCGCGCCTACGTGCGTGAGGCGCGGAACCGGGCCAAGGGCGTCGTGCTGGACGAGGCCGCGTACGTGCGGCTGCGCCGGCAGGCGGTCGGCACCGCCCCGTGCTTCGACCTGATCGAGCGCGCCGGGCACTTCGAGGTGCCGGCCGGCGTCTTCTGGAGCCATGAGGTGCGGCTGCTCACCCGCTGCGCGGGCGACGTCGTCTTCCTCTGCAACGACGTGCACTCCGCGGAGCGCGAGGAGGCGCAGGGGGACCCGCACAACCTGGTGCTGATCAGGCAGCGGGCGCGCGGCTGCACGCGGGAGGAGGCGGTGCGGCAGGTCACCAGGCTGGCGACCAGCAGGGCCCGCGTGTTCGCGGCGCTGGCCGCCCGCCTGCCGGAGCTCTGCGAGCGGCTGGGCGTCGACGCGCGCGGCCAGGCCGACCTCGACCGTTACGTGGCCGGGCTGCGCAACTGGATGGTCGGCAACCAACGGTGGGGCGTCGTCACCACCCGCTACGGGGGTACGCCGCAGGCCACGGAGCCACCGCGCCCCGCCGCGCCCACGCCGGCCGGCGGCGCGGGGTCCCTGCCGTGACGGGCTCGGCCTCGGCCGGCGCGGCCGGCTTGTGGCCCTGCCGGCGGTCGCCGGCCCACGTCGGTGAGTCCGGCAGGCGGCCGGGCTGAGAGGCCGGGGCCCTGCCGGGTCGGCGCTCGACCGTTGCCCCCGGGCCGGCGTGGCCGGCCGGCCATGGACGACCGCCGGGTGCCGCCGCTTCCTCGGTTGGGGCGGTGCGGCCGGCCGTGGGCCACCTGCGCCGCGTGACGCGGCGTCAGCCGTGGCGGTGGAGCCTCCACTGTCGCAGGCGGGCCCGTAGGGCCCGCCAGGCGCGGGTGGGGCCGGCGTGCGGCGCGCCGCGCCGTACCGTCGACGCAGCCGCCGCCTCCGGCGGCGAGCTGGCGGTGGCGCCGGCCCGCGCCGCCGTCACACCCGCCCCGGAGGGGCCCCGCGGCTCGCGGCGGGAGAACGCCACCGGCAGCGCGTCCAGGTGGCGGGACCAGGTCGAGGAGGACCAGCTCAGGTCGTCGGGCTCGGTGGTCAGCCGCAGGTCGGGCAGCCTGGTGAGCAGCACCTCGATCGCCGTGCCCGTGATGGCCCGGCCGATGTCCTGGCCCGGGCACTCGTGCGGGCCACTGGTGAAGGCCAGGTGCGAGCGGTTGCCGTGCATCGGCGCGCCGGGCGCCGGCCGCACCGCCGGGTCGACGTTGGCCGCCGCGAGCCCCAGGAGTAACACGTCGCCCTCCCTGATGTGCTGGCCGCCCAACTCCACGTCCTGGGTGGCGAAGCCACCCGGGCAGACCGAGATCGGCGGCTCGTCCCACAGCACCTGCTCCACCGCGGCAGGCAGCGTCATCCGGCCGCCGTGCAGCGAGCCCCGGAACCGGGGGTGGGTGAGCACCACCCGCAGGGTGTTGACGATCAGGTTGGTGGTGGTCTCGTTGCCGGCGACCATCACCAGGCGCAGGTGGTGGACCACCTCCTCGTCCGAGAGGTCAGCCGGGTGGGCGAGCAGCCAGGACGCCAGGTCGTGGCCGGGGTCCGTGCTCTTGCGCGTCACCAGTTCGCCGAGCGTCCGCTGGATGTACCGGTCGGCGCTGACCGCCTTCTCGGTGCCGATCAGCAGCTGACGGCTGGCCCGCACCAGACGCGGCCCCTCCTCCTCCGGCAGCCCGAGCACGGTGGTCAGCGCCAGCATCGGCAGCTGCTGGGCGTACTGGGCGAGGATCTCCGCCTCGCCGTCGGCGGCGAAGCGGTCGATCAACTGGTGGGCGTGGCGCTGCACATGGCGGCGCAGGCCGCGCCGGTCGAAGCGGTCGAGGCTCTGGTTGAGGGCGGACCGCAGCCGCTGGTGCACCTCGCCGTCCTGGTGGGTGCAGTCGGGGCCCCACAGCAGCACCGGCGCGATGGGTGAGGCGGCGCCCACCCGACCGGCCCGGTATTCGCCCCAGTTGCGGCCGTCCCGGCTGAACCGGCGCGGGTTGCGCGTCACCTCGAGGATCTCCGCGTAGCCGAGGACCAGCCACGCCGGCACGTCGCCCTCCAGCAACACCGGTGCGACCGGGCCGTGTTCGGCGCGCAGCCGCTCGTAGAGGCCGAACGGGTCCGCCGACGCGACCGGGCCGTACAGCCGGTGCACCCCGCCCGGGCCCGGTTCGTGCGCGGGACAGCCGGGTGGTGGTACGGCGGCGGTCAGTCCGCCGGCCGGCCGGCTGGTGGGGGACGGGTCTGGCGACGGCCTGGTCACGGTGCCTCCGAGGGGTGCGGACGGGCGGCGGAGCTGGGTACGGCGACGGCGTGGGCGACCCGCGCGTGGGCGACGCCCGCCGTGGCGGGGGACGGGGGAGCGGCGGGGGCGGCGGTGGCGTAGAGGAAGCGCAGCAGGGTCAGCAGCACGTCGCGACTGGACTCGAGCCGGCGGGCGTCACAGGTCACCAGCGGGACGTGCTCCGGCAGGTCGAGCGCGGCGCGCAGGTCGTCCTCCGGGTGGACCGGCGCGTCGGGGAAGCTGTTGACGGCGACGACGAACGGCACCCCGCCGTCCTCCAGCCGGTCCATGGCGGCGAAGCAGTCCTCGAGGCGCCGGGTGTCCACCAGCACCACGGCGCCCAGCGCGCCCTCGAGGACCCCGTTCCACAGGAACCAGAACCGCTGCTGGCCCGGCGTGCCGAACAGGTAGAGCACCAGGCGCTCGTCCAGCGTGATCCGGCCGAAGTCCATGGCCACGGTCGTCTCGGTCTTCGCCTCGACCCCGGCCAGGTCGTCCACGCCGACCCCGCTGAGGGTCATGGTCTCCTCGGTGGTCAGCGGGCGGATCTCGCTGACGGAGGCGACCATCGTGGTCTTGCCGACACCGAAGCCGCCGACGATCACCACCTTGACCGACTGCTCGGCGGATCTGGGCAGCAGGTCCTCCTCCCGGGGGCCCAGGCCGAGCCCCCGGGAGGGGTCAGAGTCGTTGTAGTCCATCGATCAACGCCTTCAGGGTCTCGACGTCCGGGTCGGCGGCGGCCTGCCGCTGCGCCTCGCGGGTGTGCCTGAGCTCCACCAGGCCGCCGGCGCTCAGGTCCCTCAGCAGCACGGTGACCGCGCTGAACGGCAGGCCGAGGTGGGCGGAGATCTCGGCCACGGAGATGGGGTGTTGACACACCCGCAGCAGGGCGGCGTGCTCGGGGGAGTGGCCGGGGGCCGGGGCGGTGGATCGGGCCACGACGAGCGTGACCAGATCCAGGAGTAAGGAGTCCGGGTCGTCCCCCGACTCGCTCCGGCCGCCGGTGACGATGTACAGCGGGACCGCCCGCCCCGCGCCCCCACGCGCCCTGCGGCCCCGCCGGCCGCCGCCGCCACCGCCCGGCGGCTCGGCGGATCCGGAGGGGCCGGTGGCACCGGTGGTGCCGGTCACGGAGCCGCCTGTTCCGGTGTGCGGGGCTCGCTCGACAGATGTTCGCCGATCCGCAGCACCAGGTCCCGCATGCGCTGGCTGACCAGGCCCGGGTCGACCCGGCCCTCCGCGGTGACGGCCAGGTAGGAGCGCTCGCCGGCCGACATCAGGTAGAAGTAGCCGCCGGTCAGTTCGAGCAGCACCATCCGGATGTCGCCGTCGTCGCGCGGGAACTCCCTGGCGATCGACTGGGCCAGGCTCTTGATGCCGGAGGCGGCGGCGGCGATCCGGTCCCCGCTGTCCCGGCTCTCCCGTTCGCTGCCGTGCTGGGCCATGCACAGCCCGTCCGCGGACAGCAACACGATGTGCCGGATGCCCGGCACGCTGTCGGCCAGGTCCCTGAGCATCCAGTCCATGTCCTTGAACCGACGCTGTGTCACGTGTTCTCACCCTTTTGATTCCGAGACTGTCTGTGCGGGCTTGGGGGACGCGGGGGCGGCCGGCTCAGCGGCCGCTCCCCGGCGGGGGCCCCGGGTCCTGGCCCGTCGGCCGTTCGGTGGCGGCGGCCGCGTGCTGCTCGTCGCTGCGCCGCAGCCCCTCGAAGAACGAGTCGACCCACAGGCCGGGCGCCGCGGGCGGCTCCTCGCCGGCCGCCCCCGCCGCCGGGGGCGTGGCCGGGCGCCGGGTGGCGGCCGCCGACGACCGGCCGCGCGGGATGGGCCGGCGGCGCTGGGGCAGGCCGTTGGCCGCGCGCTCGTACTGCGGCTCCTCGTCGTCGAGCCCGGGGAGGTGGCCGTAGGGGTCGTCGTCCTCGTCGTCGCCGTAGAGCGAGGGCTCGACCACCGGCCTGACCGGCCAGCGGGGCGCCGGGCGCAGCGGCGGCAGTTCGTAGGGCGGCGGGGGCGTGTGGGTGATCAGCTCGTTGGGGATGAAGAGCACCGCCCGCACCCCACCGCAGGTGGAGGGGCGCAGCGAGATCCTGGCGCCGTGGTGGCTGGCCAGGATGCCCGCCACCCGCAGGCCGACCCGCGCGGTCTCGCCCAGGTCCTCCAGGTCGAGGCCGTCGACGCCCTGTTGGAGCAGGAACTCGGCGCGGCGGCGCGACTCGCCGGTGAGGCCGGTGCCCTTGTCCTCGATGGAGATCTCGATGCCGAGGGCCACCTCCTCGGTGTTCATGATCACCTCGGCGTTCGGCGGCGAGTAGCGGGTGGCGTTGTCCAGCAGCTCGCCCAGGACCATGATCAGCGGCTCGACGGCGTGGCCGTGGATGCCGCAGTCGATCACGTGGTGCTGCTTGACCCGCAGGTACTCCCGGATCGGCCCGGCGCCGGCGCGCATCACGTCGTAGAGGGTGATGGGGTGTTCCCAGCGGCGCATGGGGGCGCCGCCGCCCAGCACGGCGAGCGAGGTGGCGAAGCGGCCGGTGACGTTGATGCCGTGTTCGAGCCGCATCAGGTCGCTCATCACGTCCGGGTCGTTGTGCCGGAACTCCATCTTGCCGACGTCGTCCTGGAGCCGGTGGATCTCGGACTGGATGCGGCAGGCGATGTTGACGATGGCGCGCTTGGCCGAGTCCCGCTGGAGCTCCTTCTCGCGCAGCACGTCGACGATGGCGTGCACCATCGCCCGGTGCGCCCTGGCGAGGCGGGGGTCGGAGGCGGAGTCGGGGATGCCGGGGAGGACGTCAGCCTCAAGGTTGCCGCGCTTCAGCTCGTCGAGGGCGGCCGGCAGCAGGTCGTAGGCGACCAACTCGGCGTCGGCCAGCTGCTGCCCCACCTTGACCCGGAGCCGCTCGGCGGCGTGGCCGCGCCTGACGGTCTCGCCCCAGGTGACCGCCACCGCGAGGGTGGCCGCGGCGCCGCACCACAGCACGGGCAGCCGCGCGTCACCCGGGGCCAGCAACACGGCCGCGAGCCCGCACAACGCCACGAGCGCGGGCGGCAGCAGCCGCCCCCGCGCGGGCGCCGCGGCTCGGGCCCGGCGGACGGGCGGTAAGGGATCGGCACGCACCACGGGCTTCCTCACGGGCATCCTCACTGGCCTGGCGGCGGACGGACGGCAGGGGCGCATGGCGCATGCCGCTGACATATACGCGATGGCGACCAGCCGTAGTGGCCGCGACTCGCTTTGTGACACCGGAGGGTAGAGGGCCGGCGGCGCGTGCCGCAGGCAGTTGCGGAAAGCTCCCCCGTTCGGGCAACCGACGGCCGGCGCCGGGCGCGTACGCCGTCCGCGGAAACGTTGCTGACCAGCGGTTTCCGGTTCACCCACGAGGGAAATTCGCCCCGTATATTCATGGCCAAAGCTTGGTCTCCCCGATGTCCCAGAATGGAGGACATCGGGGGCGGCCGGGCCGACCGGTCGCGCGTGCGCAACGCCGTGGAAATCCTGTGATGGGATGCTCAGGAGCCCCGTGCGGAGCGTCCGGGGACAGAGCCGTCTGACCAGCGAGGATGGGTGGAAATGGAGAAGCAGCAGGAGTTCGTGCTCCGCACGCTGGAGGAGCGGGACATCCGGTTCGTGCGGCTGTGGTTCACCGACGTCCTCGGATTCCTCAAGTCGGTCGCGGTGGCGCCCGCCGAGCTCGAACAGGCCTTTGACGAGGGCATCGGCTTCGACGGCTCGGCCATCGAGGGCTTCGCCCGCGTACACGAGTCCGACATGATCGCAAAGCCGGCGCCGAGCACCTTCCAGATCCTGCCCTGGCGCGCCGAATCACCCGGCACCGCCCGGATGTTCTGCGACATCCTGACCCCCGACGGCTCCCCCTCCTACGCCGACCCGCGCTACGTGCTCAAGCGCGCCCTGGCCAAGAGCTCCGACCTCGGCTTCACCTTCTACACCCACCCCGAGATCGAGTTCTTCCTCCTCAACGACAAGCCCGTCGACGGCTCACGCCCCACGCCCGCCGACTCCTCCGGCTACTTCGACCACACCCCCCAGAACATCGGCATGGACTTCCGGCGGCAGGCCATCACCATGCTCGAGTCCATGGGCATCTCCGTCGAGTTCTCCCACCACGAGGGCGCGCCTGGCCAGCAGGAGATCGACCTGCGGTACGCCGACGCGCTCTCCACCGCGGACAACATCATGACGTTCCGCCTGGTGATGAAGCAGGTGGCGCTGGAACAGGGCGTACAGGCCACCTTCATGCCCAAGCCGTTCTCGGAGTACCCCGGCTCCGGCATGCACACCCACCTCTCGCTCTTCGAGGGCGACCGCAACGCGTTCCACGAGACCGGCGCCGAGTACCAGCTCTCCAAGGTCGGCCGCTCCTTCATCGCCGGCCTGCTGCGGCACGCGGGCGAGATCTCGGCCGTCACCAACCAGTGGGTCAACTCCTACAAGCGCATCTGGGGCGGCGCCCAGCGCACCGCGGGCGCGGGCGGCGAGGCCCCCTCCTACATCTGCTGGGGCCACAACAACCGCTCGGCGCTGATCCGGGTCCCCATGTACAAGCCGGGCAAGACCGGCTCCACCCGCATCGAGGTCCGCTCGCTGGACTCCGGCTGCAACCCGTACCTCTCCTACGCCGTCCTGCTGGCCGCGGGGCTCAAGGGCGTCGAGGAGGGCTACGAACTCCCGCCGGGCGCGGAGGACGACGTCTGGGCCCTCACCGACAGCGAGCGCCGGGCGCTCGGCATCGAACCACTGCCGCAGAACCTGGGCGAGGCGATCCAACTGATGCAGCGGAGCGAGCTCGTCGCGGAGACGTTGGGCGAGCACGTCTTCGACTTCTTCCTGCGCAACAAGCGGCAGGAGTGGGAGGAGTACCGCTCGGAGGTCACGGCCTTCGAGCTACGCAAGAGCCTGCCGGTGTTGTAGCCGGATCGCTGCGCTTGGCGTCGGCCACCGGCCCGCAGGCCCGGGTCACCGGCGCGCTCCGCGCGCCTGGTGCCCGGG
>NZ_JBHXFJ010000114.1:0-10348 GCF_042722465.1 Streptomyces sp. NPDC127098 | reverse complement strand
GTGCTTGGCGGCGTTGTCCGAGCGCAGCCAGTCGTGGGGGGCGCCGGGGGCGGCCCGCCCCCCCCCCCCGCCCCCGCCCGGGGCGTGGCGGGCGGACGGCCGCGTCGGTCAGCGGCCCTGGCCCAGGACCACCGTGCGCCAGGTGAAGCCGTCCGCCGAGAGGCGGTAGTGGCCCGGGTTGGTGAGGTCGGTGAGGAGGAACCCGGCGGGGGTGACCTCCGGGCGTTCCGGCGGTGAGCCGGGGCGGGAGATCGCCCAGTCGCGGCCGGCGTTGTCGCTGCGGTAGATGGCGTCCGAGGCGTACATCAGCAGGCTGCCGTCGGCCGCGGCGATGGGCGTGCCGAGGACGATGTGGGGGACGGTGCCGGGGCGGTAGGTCCAGACGGGCTCCCAGCTGACGCCGTCGTCCACGCTGCGGTGGATGGCGAGGACGCCGGTGCCGTCGCCGGCCCGCGCCGTGCCGCTCTCGAAGACGTACAGCGCGTCGGGTCCGGCCGTCAGGGTCTGGGAGGTCACGCCGGCGGTGGTCGGGAGCGGCAGCAGCTCCCACGCACGGCCGCGGTCGCGGCTGACGGCCAGGGCGCGGCGGCCGGTGTCGGGGTCGACGCCGGAGGTCCAGAACGAGCCGTCGGGCAGGATGCCGGGCCAGCCCGGGTTGTCGAGCGGGGGCTGGGCGGCCAGCAGCCGGTACTCGGCGGTGTCGGGCATCAGCACCGCGAGCCCCGCCTGGCCGGCCGTGAGGATGGCGCCCTCCGGGATCTCCTCGGCGGGGCCGGTGGCTCCGGTGGTCTCGGCCGGCCGCCAGCTGCGCGCCCCGTCCGTGGTCACCCAGTGCCGCTCGACGCCGTCGTCGAGGACGGCGGAGAGCCGGGCGACGCCGGGCCCCGCGGCCTCCAGCGAGTGCGGGACGTCCCGGCTGTCACCCGCCGGGATCGGCGTGTCGCGGACCTCCCAGGCGGCGCCGTCCTCCAGGACGGCGACCCGGTACGCGCAGCGCTCCGAGCCCTCGGCCCCGGGGAGTCCCGCGGTGTCCTCGGCGCACTCGGTCACCAGGGCGAAGGCGTTCGTCTCGTCGACGAGGCGGAGCGAGAACGCCTGCCCGGGAAGCTCGGTTCCGGAGGGCACGGCGGGCGGCTCGGCGGACGGGTCGGTCGTGGGGTCGAGGGAGGGCGGGGGCGTCTCGAAGCCCTCGCGGTCGTCGTTGCGGTCCTGGGCGCTGCCCCCGGGTGCGGTGCAGCCGAGCAGGGTGGCGGTCGCGGTGAGGAGAACCATCGGTAAAACGATTAACCCGCTGCGCATGCTCGGTAGATACCCATGCGCGGCGTCCGGCAAATGGGGGGTTCTGGGCAACTCTTCGCGCGGATCAGGCCAGAAAGAGAGGTTATAGCGAGAGCAAATGATCTTATGTGCCCAATGCGGCTTTCCGGCATCCGAGGAGGCACCGTATGCGCCGAACGCCAGGCCTCGCTCGGGTCGCCGCCGGCGGCGCCCTGGCCCTGGCCGCGGCGCTCGTCGGCGCGGGCTGCGGGAGCGGCTACGGCTCGGGCGACGGGCCCGACGGGGTGGTCAGGGCCTCCTGGGGCGACCCGCAGCACCCGCTCGAGCCGGCCAACACCAACGAGGTCCAGGGCGGCAAGGTCCTCGACATGATCTTCCGGGGGCTGAAGCGGTACAACCCGGAGACCGGCCGGGCCGAGGACGCCATGGCCGAGTCGATCACCACCGAGGACCAGCGGAACTTCACCGTCCGGATCAAGGACGGCTGGACCTTCCAGGACGGCACCCCGGTCACCGCCCACTCCTACGTGGACGCCTGGAACTACGGCGCCCACGTCGACAACGCCCAGGTGGCGAGCTACTTCTTCCAGTTCATCGACGGCTACGACGAGGTCCACCCGGCCGACGAGGGCGCCGAGGCGACCGCCGACACCCTCAGCGGGCTGCGGGTGGTGGACGACCACACCTTCACCGTCCGGCTCAGCGAGCCGTTCTCGCTGTGGCCCGACACCCTCGGCTACGCCGCCTACGCCCCGCTGCCCCGCTCGTTCTTCGAGGACCACGACGCCTGGCTGGCCAAGCCGGTGGGCAACGGCCCCTACCGGATCGACGCCTACCAGAAGAACCAGTCCATGAAGCTGGTCAGCTACGAGGAGTACGCGGGCCAGGACCGGCCCAGGAACAAGGGCGTCGAACTCCGCGTCTACACCGACAACAACACGGCCTACACCGATCTCAGGGCGGGCAACCTCGACCTGGTCGACGACGTCCCCGCCGCCCAGCTCGCCAACGCGGAGATCGACCTGGGGGACCGGTACCTCAACCGGCCCGCCGGCATCATCCAGACCGTCGCCTTCCCGCTCTACGACGAGCGCTGGCAGGGCGAGGACGGCCTCAAGCTCCGCCAGGGGCTGTCCATGGCCATCGACCGGGAGGCCATCACCTCCCGGATCTACCACGGCACCCGCACCCCCGCCTCGGACTACACCTCGCCCGTGCTCGGCGAGGACGGCGGCTGGCAGCAGGGCCTGTGCGGCCAGGTCTGCGAGTACCACCCGGACCGCGCACGGGAGTTGATCGAGGAGGCGGGCGGCCTGCCGGACGGCGGGATCACCCTGACCTCCAACGTGGACACCGGCTCCCACCGGCAGTGGATGGACGCGGTCTGCAACAGCGTCAACAACGCCCTGGACGACGGCGGCGCCTGCACCGTGGAGCCGGTGCCGACGTTCGCGGACTTCCGCAACCGGGTCGGTGACCGACGGATGTCGGGAATGTTCAGATCGGGCTGGCAGATGGACTATCCGCTGATCCAGAACTTTCTCCAGCCGATCTACTACACCGACGCCTCCTCCAACGACTCCGGCTACAGCAGCGACGCGTTCGACGAACTGGTGGACCGGGCCAACGCCAGCGCCGACGAGGCCGACGCCGTCCGCGCCTTCCAGCAGGCCCAGGAGGTGCTGGTGGGCGACCTGCCGGCCATCCCGCTCTGGTACCAGAACGGCACCGCGGGACACTCGGAGCGGGTCAGCGGCGTGCGGCTCAACCCCTTCTCCGTGCCCGTCTTCACCGACATCCGGGTGAGCTGAGGCGGCATGGCGCGCTACCTGGTCAGACGACTCGTCCAGACGATCCCGGTCTTCGTCGGGGCCACCTTCCTGATCTTCGTCATGGTCTACGCGCTCGGCGACCCGGTCACCGCGCTCTTCGGCGACCGCGGCCCCGACCCGGCCATCGCCGCCGCGCTGCGCGCCGAGTTCCACCTGGACGAGCCGCTGTGGCGGCAGTACGTGCTCTACATGGGCCGGATCCTCTCCGGGGACTTCGGCACCGCCTTCAACGGGGAGCCCGTCACCGAGCTGATGAGGCGGGCGTTTCCGATCAGCTTCCGGCTGATGGTGATCGCCCTGGTGCTCGAAATGGCCATCGGGATCGCGCTCGGCGTCATCACCGGGCTGCGGCGCGGCCGGCCGCTCGACACCTCGGTGCTGATGCTCACCCTCTGCGTGATCGCCGTCCCCACCTTCGTGCTCGGCACCACGGCCCAGTACCTGTTCGGCGTCCGGCTCGGCTGGGTCAGCCCGGCGGTCAGCCCCGACCCCACGGTGCGCGAGCTGCTGCTGCCCGGGCTGATCCTCTGCCTGGTCTCGCTCGCCTACGTCACCCGCCTCACCAGGGCCTCCGTCGCCGAGAACGCCCGCGCCGACTACATCCGCACCGCCGTCGCCAAGGGCCTGCCGCGCCGCCGGATCACCGTCCGGCACCTGCTGCGCAACTCGCTGATCCCGGTGGTCACCTACCTCGGCGCCGACATCGGCACGCTGATGGCCGGCGCCATCGTCACCGAGCGGATCTTCAACATCCAGGGCGTCGGCTACCAGCTCTACCAGGGGGTGCTGCGGCAGAACTCGGCCACCGTGGTCGGCTTCGTGGTGGTGCTGGTGCTGATCTTCCTGCTGGCGAACCTGCTCGTCGACGTCCTGTACGCCGTGCTCGACCCGAGGATCCGCTATGCCTGATGACCTCCCGGTCGGGCCAGCCACGTCCGGCCCGCAGCCGGCCGACTCATCGCCGCCGGACGGCCTGGCGGCCGGCTCGCCGTCGTCGTCGCCGGACGGCCCGGCGGCCGGCGCGTTGCCGGTGCCGGCGGAGGCGCGGGGGTTGTGGACGGATGCCTGGCACGACCTGCGGCGCAACCCCGTCTTCGTGGTCTCCGCACTGCTGATCCTCTTCCTCACGGTGATCGCGCTCTGGCCGGGGCTGATCGCCACCCAGGACCCGCAGCGCTGCGAGCTGGGCCGCTCACTCGAGGGCCCGAGCCCCGGCCACTGGTTCGGCTTCGACACACAGGGCTGCGACGTCTACACCCGCACCGTGCACGGCGCCCGCGCCTCGATCGCGGTCGGGATCTGCGCCACCCTGGGCGTGGCCCTGCTCGGCTCGGTGGTCGGCGGCCTCGCCGGCTTCCTCGGCGGCTTCTGGGACGAGCTGCTCTCCCGGCTCACCGACGTCTTCTTCGGCATCCCGATGGTGCTCGGCGCCATCGTCTTCCTGTCCGTGGTCACGCTGACCGGCATCTGGCCGGTGGTCGCGATCATCGCGGCGCTCAGCTGGCCGCAGATCGCCCGGATCGCGCGCGGCGCGGTGCTCGCCGCGAAGGAGCACGACTACGTGCAGGCCGCCCGCTCGCTCGGCGCCGGCACCCCCCGGCTGCTGCTGCGGCACATCCTGCCGAACGCCATCGCCCCGGTGATCGTGATGGCGACGATCATGCTGGGCACCTTCGTCGCCCTGGAGGCCACGCTCAGCTACCTGGGCGTGGGCCTCAAGCCGCCCAGCGTCTCGTGGGGCGTGGACATCTCGGCCGCCTCGGACGGCATGCAGTTCCGCAACGCCCCGCACATCCTGCTCTACCCGGCGGCCGCGCTCAGCGTCACGGTGCTGGCCTTCATCATGCTCGGCGACGCCGTCCGGGACGCCCTCGACCCCAAGCTCAGGTGAAAGGCGCTGACCGCCCATGCTGCTCGAAGTGCGGGACCTGCGTGTGGAGTTCGACACCCGGGACGGGGTGGTCCGGGCGGTCGACGGGGTCGGCTACGCGGTGGACGCCGGCGAGACCCTCGCGGTGCTGGGCGAGTCCGGCTCCGGCAAGTCGGTGACCGCGCAGGCCGTGATGGGCATCCTGGACAGCCCGCCGGGGCGGATCACCGGCGGCCAGATCCTCTTCCGCGGCGAGGACGTGCTCGCCATGTCCGAGGAGCGGCGGCGGCGGATCCGCGGCGAGCGGATGGCGATGATCTTCCAGGACGCGCTCTCGGCGCTGAACCCGGTGCTCTCGGTCGGGTTCCAGCTGGGCGAGATGTTCCGGGTGCACCGTGGCATGTCCCGCAGGGAGTCCAGGGCCAGGGCCGTGGAGTTGATGGACCGGGTCCGCATCCCGGCGGCGAGGGAGCGGGTGAACGACTACCCGCACCAGTTCTCCGGCGGCATGCGGCAGCGCGTCATGATCGCGATGGCGCTGGCCCTGGAGCCGGACGTGATCATCGCGGACGAGCCGACCACGGCGTTGGACGTCACGGTGCAGGCGCAGGTGATGGACCTGCTGGCCGAGCTCCAGCGGGACTCCGGCATGGGGCTCGTCCTCATCACCCACGACCTGGGCGTGGTCGCGGACGTCGCCGACAGGATCGCGGTGATGTACGCCGGCCGCATCGTGGAGAACGCGCCGGTGCGTGAGCTGTACGAGCGGCCCGCGCACCCGTACACCAAGGGGCTGCTGGACTCCGTCCCGCGCCTCGACCACAAGGGCCGGGAGCTCTACGCGATCAGGGGCCTGCCGCCCACCCTGACCGCGATCCCGCCCGGCTGCGCCTTCAACCCGCGCTGCCCCGCGGCCCGCGAGATGTGCCGGGAGGATCCGGTGCCGCCGCTGGTGCGGGTGACGCGGCCAGACGGCGGCCGGAGCGAGGGCCGGACCAGTGCCTGCCACTTCTGGAAGGAGACGGTCGGTGGCTGAGCCCATCCTCCAGGTGCGGAACCTGGTCAAGCACTTCCCGCTCACCCAGGGGGCGTTGATCAGGCGCCAGGTGGGCGCGGTGCGCGCGGTGGACGGCGTCTCCTTCGACCTGCGGCCCGGCGAGACGCTGGGTGTGGTGGGGGAGTCGGGGTGCGGGAAGTCCACGGTGGCCCGGCTGCTGGTCGGTCTCGAACGCCCCACGGCCGGCGAGATCCGCTACCGCGACGACGACCTCTCCCGGCTGTCGCGGCGGGCCCTGCGCGCCGTGCGACGGAATATCCAGATGGTGTTCCAGGATCCCTATACGTCGCTGAATCCGCGCATGACGGTCGGGGATATCGTCGGTGAGCCCTTCGAGATCCATCCCGAGGTCGCGCCCAAAGGCGAGCGAAGGCGCCGGGTGCGTGAGTTGCTGGACGTGGTCGGGCTCAATCCGGAGTATGTCAACCGATATCCGCACCAGTTCTCCGGCGGCCAGCGGCAGCGCATCGGCATCGCCCGCGCCCTGGCCCTCAAGCCGGAGATCATCATCTGCGACGAGCCGGTCTCGGCGCTCGACGTCTCGGTGCGCGCCCAGGTGATCAACCTGATGGCGCGGCTCCGGGGCGAGTTCGGGCTCTCCTGTGTCTTCATCGCCCACGACCTTTCGGTGGTGCGGCACATCTCGGACCGGGTCGCGGTGATGTACCTGGGAAAGATCGTGGAGATCGGCTCGGACCGGGAAATCTACGAGCACCCCACCCACCCCTACACCCAGGCTCTGCTTTCCGCGGTTCCGGTGCCGGATCCGGAGGCGGCCCGGCGGGGCGAACGGATCATCCTGCGGGGCGACGTGCCGTCACCGGCCGACCCGCCGACGGGATGCCGTTTCAGAACCCGGTGTTGGAAAGCGACGGAGATCTGCGCGACGGCGCCACCGCCGCTGGCCGTGCCTCTGGCGTTCGCGGACGCGACCGGCGCGCGCCGTCACGAGTCCGCCTGTCACTACGCCACTTCGGAGTAGTCGGGCGCCCTCGTGCAACCGGGGCGGTGGACTCTCGGCCACACCGCCCCGGTCTACGGCACCCGCACGGCCGTACCGCCTCAGTCTGGGCCGTTCGCATATCGGTATAGCGTCTGGGGTGTTGCCTCCTTGTTAACACCCCTGGGTCCGTACTTGTCCGCTCATTTCCGAAAGTCCGCGACGCCGTCAAGCACGTTCCTGTGTCAATCCGCGTAACCTTGGCTCACTAATTGACCGTCATAGGTTGATACCACTGCTACCCCTTGACGGGTAACTCGGTGCCTTGCGACAGTCCCGCTCTACACGCATCGCATCGTGGGACCACACGTCGGGGGGACTGATGTCCAGCCAAACCGAGGCCGTGGCGGCCGAACTGGTAGGGCGTTCGCCGGGTCAGCTCATGTGGCGTCGTTTCCGACGGGACCGAGTCGGCGTCATTTCCGCCTGCGTGGTGCTCCTCTTCTTCGCGGTCGGCCTGCTCGCGCCGCTCATCTCCGCCCTCTACGGCAAGGACCCCTACACCAGGTACGGGCAATTGGAGCCGGGGCTGCTCAACGAGTACGGCTATCCCGTCAAACCCAACGGCGGCATGGACGGGGAATTCTGGTTCGGAATAGAACCGGGCACCGGCCGCGACGTGTTGACCCTGCTTATCTACGGAATACGCACCTCGCTGCTCATAGCCCTCGCCGTCACCGTGCTCGCCGTCCTCACCGCGATCGTCCTGGGCATCGCCGCCGGCTATCTCGGCGGCCGCTGGGACTTCGCCATCAGCCGCGTCATCGACCTCCTGATGGCCTTTCCGCAGCAGCTGTTCTTCGTGGCCTTCCTGCCGATCGTCACCACCCTCTTCGTGGACCCCAGGGAGGAGACACCCACCTACGTCAAGGTGGTGTCCATCATCGTCGTCCTCTGGGTGCTCGGCTGGATGACCCTGGGGCGCATCCTGCGCGGCGCCGCGCTCACCCTGCGGGAGCGCGAGTTCGTCGAGGCGGCCAGGGTCAGCGGCGCCTCCCCGTGGCGGATCATCCGCAAGGAGCTGCTGCCCAACGTGGTCTCGCCGATGCTGGTCCAGGCCACCTACATGCTGCCCAGCTTCGTGACCACGGCCGCCGCCCTCTCCTTCCTCGGGGTGGGCCTGACCGAGCCGACGCCCGACTGGGGCCGGATGTTCGCCACCGCCGCCGAGGTCTACCGCAGCGACATCACCTACATGTTCTTCCCCGGGGTCTCCATGGTGATCTTCGTGGTCGCCTTCAACCTCCTGGGAGATTCGGTCCGGGACGCGTTCGACCCCAAGACCGTCCGCTAGCCCCGCGACCGCCGCACCGTCGCCTCCGCGAGCCAAGCCGACCAACGAAACGGGCAGGTGGGAACGTACCGATGAGCACCACAGCACGGCCCAGAGCACGCATCGCCGGGGTGGCCCTGGCCATGACCGGGGCGCTGGTCCTCAGCGCCTGCAGCAGCGGCGGGGGCGGCGGTCCCACGAGCGAGGAGGAGAGCGCGGGGCCCGAGACCTCGGCCGCGATCTCCTTCGGCGACGCCGAGGCGTCCACCGGACCCGCCGAGGAGGTCCCGGACGCCACCCCGGGAGGCACGATCAACGTGCTCCAGGAGACCTCGCCCGACCACCTCGACCCCGCCCAGATCTACGTCGCGCACGAGTCCAACATCGCCCGGCTGATCCACCGCGGCCTCACCTACGTGCGCCTCGACAACGACGGCGACTACACGGTGGTCGGCGACCTGGCCACCGACTCCGGCACGGTCACCGACGGCGGCCGCACCTGGACGTACACCCTCAAGGACGACATCTACTTCAACGACGGCACCCCGATCACCTCGGCCGACATCCGGCACACCATCGAGCGGACCTTCGCGCCGTTCATCACCCAGGGCCCCAGCTACATCCAGCAGTGGCTGGCGGGCGCGGACGCCGCCGACTACCGCGAGCTGCTGCCCGATGGCCCCTACGAGGGCGACCACCTGCCGGACTCGCTCCTGGAGACCCCGGACGAGCGGACCATCATCTTCCGCTTCGCCGAGCCCCAGAACGACCTGCCCTACGCCCTCTCCATACCCGGCTACGCCGTCGTCTCGGCCGAGGGCGACACCCAGCAGGCGTACGACCAGGACCCGGTCACCTCGGGCCCCTACGAGATCGAGGACTTCCGGCCCGGCCGCTCCATGACCCTGGTACGCAACGAGTACTGGCAGCCGGAGACCGACCCGGCGCGCAACGCCTACCCGGACAGCTACGAGATCTCGTTCGGCCACAGCCTGGAGGACTCCACGGCCCGCCTGATGGCCGACAACGGCGAGAACCAGTACGCCACCAGCTTCAACAACGGCCTCGACGCCGGCAACGGGCCGACCGTCATGGAGGACCCGGAGCTGCGGGAGCGGCTGATCGACGGCTACCAGCCGTACGTCGGCACCCTCGCCATCAACCTGGACCGGGTCACCGACCTGCGGGTGCGGCAGGCCATCGCCTACGCGGTGCCGCTCAACGGCGTCCTCAACGCCTACGGCGGCAGCATCGGCGGCCAGTACGCGGGCGGCAACATCTCCCCGCTGCTGCCCGGCTACGAGGAGGACTACGACCCCTGGGGCAAGCTGGCCAACCCGCAGGGCGACGTGGAGCGGGCCCGTGAGCTCCTGGAGGAGGCCGACGCGGTCGGCTACGAGCTCAACTACATCCACCACACCGCGCCCCAGGACCAGCAGGCCGCGGTGGCCGTCGCGGACGCCCTGGAGTCCGCCGGCTTCGAGGTCAACCGCACCGAGGTCCCGCCGGAGACCTACTACGACACGATCGGCGTCGTCGACAACGGGGCGGACATCTACCGCAACAGCTGGGGCGCCGACTGGCTCTCCGGCGCCACCGTGATCCCACCGCAGTTCGACGGCCGGCAGATCGCGGACGGCGGCTCCAACTACAGCCACCTCAACGACGAGCACGTCAACGAGGAGATCGACCGCATCCGGGCGATCACCGACCCGGCGCAGGCGGCCGAGGAGTGGACCGCGCTCAGCCAGTACATCCAGGAGGAGTTCGTGCCCTTCGTGCCGACCTTCTACTACCGGCAGACCATCCTGCACGGCTCCCGGATCGGCGGCGCCACCTTCAACGACGACCTCGGCACCATCGACATGCAACGGCTCTACGTGATCCAGGACTGACCCCGCGGGTGGGCGGGGGGGGGGCCCCCCGCCCCGCCCCCCCCCCCCCCCCCCCCCCCCCCCGCCGCGGGGGCGGGCGGGAACGCCCGGCATACCCCAGCCACAACGCGCGCCCCCACGCCGCCGGCGCCGCCAACCGCGAA
>NZ_JBHXFJ010000113.1:0-10664 GCF_042722465.1 Streptomyces sp. NPDC127098 | reverse complement strand
TCCCACTCGGCATCCGTCAGATCACCCCGCTCCATGTCCACATCAACGACCAACACGCGAAGTAGTCACATGATCGGCAGGACAAGTCCTAGGCGCAGTTGCGCTCCAGCTCGGACAGTCCCGCCCGCACCGCGTCGTCGGGGTCGTCGGCCAGCGGCCGTAGCGCGGGCAGCAGCCGGCGTAGCAGGTCCCACTGGTCGTCGGCGGCCTCTGTGCGGCCCCGCCGGACGTCGGCGAGGTCGGCGAGCAGCGTCATCAGCCGGCCCCGGACCGGAGTCCACCTGTTCACCACCAGCTTCGCCAGCAGCGGCGCGGCCGCCAGGGCGGCGGTCGCGCCGTGCCCGTGCACCAACAACTCGTGCAGTCGCTCCGCAGCCCGCGCCGCGATCCGCTCGTCGTCCCAGCCGGCCCGCAGGATCTGGGACGGCACCTCGTGAGCCGGGCCCGGATTGCACCGGAGTCGGTCCCACGGAAAGCGGTCCGCCTGCTCCTTGATCCGGCGGAGCACCCACAGCTCCTCCGGGTCGAGGCGCAGCGCGGTCCAGCCGGGCGCGCCGCCCCCCACCCACAACACGCCGTCCGGGTCGAGGCGGAGCGCTTCGACACCGGTGCCGAGCCGCAGGTCGGCCGCGACGTCGGAGCAGCCGGTGCCCAGGTCCCACACCCGCACCAGGCCGTCGGCCCAGGCGGCCGCCAGCGCCGGCCCCGAGCCGGGCAACACCGCCGACGCCAGGGCGGTCACCGCCGTGCCGCGCCGGTCGAACGGCCCGGCCGCCGGCGGCCCTTCCGTCAGCCAGATCCGCAGTACCCCGGCCGCGTCGCCGCTGACCAGCAGCCCTGACGCCGCCCCCTGGTCGTGGCGCAGGCAGGTGACGGCGGTGACCGGCGCCCGGTGCAACCGCTCGCTCGACTCCAGCCACCTGACGCCCGAGGCGCTGTCGCGAACCCGGGCGTGCACCACGCCGTCGGCGTCGCCCGCGACGGCGACCCCGCCCGCCGTATCGGCGGCCCGGGTCGTGCCGGTCGGCGCCGGCGGCTCGCCGCCGGGCGGCGCGGTGCCGACGGACACCACCCGCCAGCGCTCCCACTCGTCCTCCTCGCCGGGGGCGAACGCCACCGGCGGCAGATCCAGCAGCGGGTCGGGCGACTCCGCCGGCGGCGCCACGGACAGGTCGGCGCCGGCCGGCTCCAGTACGGCCAGGGCCGCCTCGACCGCCTGTCGCGTCCGGCCGTGGACCACCAGCGGCCAGTCGACGAAGTCGCCACAGGCGTGGCGGATCACCACGTCGGGACCGCCGTGCAGGACCGCGTCGGCGCCGAGTTCCCGCCAGGGCAACAGGCCAAGCTCGGGGAACGACGCGCGCAGCCGGTCCAGGACGGCCGGATCCCGCTCCAGGTCCCCATGGGTCAGGACCGCGGTGAACCCGAAGTGGCCGGGCAGCCGCTCCAGCGCCAGGTGCAGCAGGAACTCGGATATGGACGCAGCCTGCGGCAGCCACTCGTCGTCCCCCGTCCGCACCAGCACCGGCGGATCGTCCCGCGCGGCCTCGGCGGCGGGATAGCCCCACTGGTTGCAGTACTCGTACTCCGACATGAACACGCACACGGACTCGGGCCCGTCCTCCGTGAGCGGGGGCCACTGGGTGTGCACCCAGTACAGCCGGGGCCGGTAGGCGAAGGAGTTGACGGGGGAGTGCCACCACTCGGTGAGGGCCACCGGTACCGGAAGCTGGGGGTGGTCTGGGGGAAGGTCGCCCGCCTCGTCGACGTTCTCACCGTCCCCCGGGCCCCAGACCGGCTCGCCGCCGGGATCGACATAACCCCACTCGCGCTGCACCCGGTCCAGCAACGCCCAACGCTCGCCGGAGTCGGCGAGGACCCGGTCCCGGGCCTCCCGCAGACGCTCCGCGAACCGCCCGTAGTCGATCACCTGTGGCATCCGCGCATCCTAGGCCCCGCCCCGGCGCCCGCGGCTTGCCGGCCCGCCCCGGGTCAGCAACCGCCCCCGCCGCCGTCACCTCCGCCCCCGCCGTCGCCGCCACCGCCGACCCAGGCGTCGCCCGCCCCACCGCGGCCCGGGCGTCGCCCGCCCCGCGCCAGGATCGCCATGCCGTGCGCGAGCAGCCAGACCGTGACCAGTATCAAGACCGCCGGAAGCACCCCGAGTTCCATGAAAGCCCTCCTCGTTCGTCCGTCTCCCCTTCTATGGACGCGACGAGGAGCGTCCCGTGTCGCACGCCCGGCAGGAGAGTCTCCGGAAGGCATCGGCGCCGCGGTCATCCCGGGCCCGCAACCCGGCGGCTGTTCACGCTACCCCTTCCGCCCTCTCCATATAGTCGCCCTCTCGTACACATTGTCGACCTTTTCGGGTAACCGGCGTATGGTGCGGTGCGGTTCGAGGGGCATGGTGGGCTCGCACGGCGCCCCGGACGGATCACGGCGCAACCATGGGGGAGGGGCGTGGTGAGACAGCCGTTGTTGACGGTGGAACGGCCGCCGTCGTTCGCGCGGGCGCACCGTGGATATCTCCGGGCGGCCGGTGCCGCGCTCGCCCTGGCGTTACTGGGCGTCGCCCTGCTGACGGCCGGTGGGACGCTGGCGCTGCCGTTCGAGCGGATCGTCACGGTGCGGGGCACGGCGGCCTCGGGCACCGACTTCTTCGAGGACGAGGAGGTCCGCAGAATCCTGCTCGGCCACCACATCGAGGTGCGCATGACCCGGGCGCCCGGCTCCGTCGACCTGGCCGGCGGCGGCATGGACGGCTTCGACTTCGCCTTCCCGTCAGGCCAGCACGCCGGCGAGTTGATAACGGGCCAGTACCGGTCGTCCGACTTCCGGTCCCCGTTCGCCACCCCGATCGTCCTGGCCACCTTCCGTCCCTACGCCGAGGCGTTGGTCTCCGCCGGGAGCGCCAGTCGCCAGCCACCCGCCGACGGCCAGGGGCCGACGCTCTACTACGAGGTGGACATGGCGGCCTTCCTGGACCACACCGAGCAGGACCGTTCCTGGACCGACCTGGGTGTCGAGGAGCACGGCGCGACCAACGACAACGTTGTCCTGGCCCAGACCGCCGACGTGTGCGACTCCAACTCGGCCGGCGCCTATCTCGCGTTGGTGGCCTTCACCCGCAACGGCCGCCGAGTCCCCTGGACGGAGGCCGAGGCACAACGGGTGGCCGAGGAGATCAGGCCGCTGCTGCGGCGTCAGGGCATGGGCATCGGGGACCGGCTCCGGCTCTACACCGCCCCGGACGGCGAGCTGATGGCCCCGGTGGTGGTGCTCTACGAGAACCAGTTCCTCGCCTACCAGGCCGATTACCGGGAGCGCACCGGCGAGTTGGACGACGAGCGGGTCCTCCTGTACCCGGACAGCTGGTCGCTGAGCCAGCCGCAGTTCATCGCCTTCACCCCGGAGGGCGACCGCCTCCACCGACTGATCCTCAACGATCCCGCGCTGCGCCGCCGCGCGATGGAACTCGGCTACCGCCCGCTGGACCCGACGATCGAGGCGACGGATGGCCCGTCGTGGGAGCAGGTCCTGACGGGCCGTGGAGTCCCGGTCCCGGCCCCCTCGGGCAGTACCCGCGCCCTGCCGCCGGCCGTACCCAACCTGGAGCGGATGATCGAGGTCGTCGGCGGGTGTTCGACCGCCGAGGAGTCCACCACCGCGCACGCCGCCGGGCCCGCCGGACGGTCACCGGGCGTGCTGCGCGCCTCCTGGTGGGCGCGGTGGTGGCCGTGGCTCGTGCTGTGGCTGGCCACCTTCGTCGCGTCGGCCGGCTGGCTGGCCCTGACCATTCGGGAGCTGGTGGGGTCAGCCCGGCGACGCCGCGCCGCCCGGGAACATCCCCTCGACACCTGCTTCTACCTCGACGACCGTCAGATCATGGACCACTTCCAGATGCGCCGGTACCTCCCCGCGCTCACCGTGGAGGTCGAGCGACGACGCGAGAAGGGCACCGAGACCGGGGTCACCCTCGGCCTCCCCGGCGCCGAGGCGGGGGTCGGCCGGCTGAACGGCGAGGAGGTCGTCCAGCGCTACCTGGAGGAGGCCACCCCCATCTCCGTCATCGGCGTCATCGTCGGGGCCCTGGAACGCGAGCGCGCCATCGTGCGCGCCGACCTGCCGCGCGGGACCGCCCGCCGCGACCCCGCGCTGGTCAGGGCGGTGGCCGCCGTCCAGGGCCCCGGGCCGCTGCCGCCGCGCATCGCCCTCGGCGACCTGGACGGCTTCGTCCTCGTCCGGGGCCGCTTCAGCAGGTCCGACGACGCCCAGGTCGGCGAAGCCACCGTCTTCGATGCCCCCTACCCGTCCGGTGAGGACGACGCCGCCCCCGCCGCGCGGGTCCGAGTCGTCTGCCGCACCACGGGGTTGCGCGAGTCGGAGGTGCCCGACGGGTCGTTCCCCGCCCAGTGCCTGGGCAAGGTCCGCGACTGGCACCCGGAATCCGGCGTCCTCGTCATCAGCGCCCTCGCCATCTTCCAGTAGGCCTTCAGCAACCCTCGGCACCGTACGGTGCGCCGACGAGCGACGCACGGTCACCGGGCCCGCGCATGGTGCAGAATGCGGCCATGGGGGCGTCCGAGCAGGCGATCTGGACCCGGGCCGTGCTGGGCCCCGGGCAGTCCCTGGACCTCATCACCGCCCGCTTCGCGACCCACCGCTACGCGCCGCACTGCCACCAGGAGTTCGCCGTCGGCGTCTGCACGGGTGGCAGCGAGCTCATCGACTACCGCGGCGCCCGGCACCGCGCCGGTCCCGGCAGCATCGTCGTCCTCGCCCCGGGGGAGGCACACACCGGCGCGCCGGCCGCGGGCGACGGCTACGCCTACCGGGCGTTCTACCCCACGACGGCGCTGCTCACCGAGGGCCTGCGGACCGCCGCCCACTTCCGCGAACCGGTGATCGACGACCCGGAGTTGGCGGCCGCGCTCCGGTCGGCGCACCACGCCGTGAGCCGCCCCGGGGATCCCCTGGAGGCGGAGTCGCGGCTCATACCGCTGTTCACGACGCTGGCCCGGCGCCACGGCAGAACCTCCCCGACCCGGGACCTGGTGCCCGGAGCCGCCGGCATCGCGGCCGCCGTGCGCGTCCGGCTGACGGACGAACTGCTCCGGCCGCCCTCGCTGGCGGCGATCGGGCGGGATCTCGGACTGTCGCGGTACCAGGTGCTGCGGGCCTTCCGCGAGGCGGTCGGCATGCCGCCGTACGCCTGGCTGGCGCAGCACCGGGTGACGCGGGCGCGCGGCCTGCTGGAGGCGGGCCGTCGGCCGGCGGAGGTGGCGGCGCTGGTGGGCTTCGCGGACCAGGCACATCTGACGCGCTGGTTCCGCCGTGTGGTGGGGGTGACTCCGGCGGTGTACCGCAACAGCGTTCAAGACAGGGCGGGGCCCGGATCTCGAAGCTGACGACATGACTGCACGCGGCTGGTTCCTCTTCGCCCTGATGGGTGTTCTGTGGGGCATCCCCTATCTGATGATCAAGGTGGCGGTGGACGGCGTGTCCCCGTCCGGCGTGGTGTTCGTCCGGTGTCTGCTCGGCGCGGCGCTGTTGCTGCCGTTCGCGCTGCGCACCCCGGGTTTCCGGACGGCGGTGCGGACGCACTGGAAGCCGATGCTGGCGTTCGCGGGCATCGAGATCATCGGCCCCTGGTGGACGCTGACCGACGCGGAGCGGGAACTGTCGAGCTCGATGGCGGGCCTGCTGATCGCGGCCGTCCCGATCCTCGGCGTCGTGCTCGCCAGGCTCTTCGGCGACACGGAGGAGCTGGGCGCCCGCCGCTGGACCGGCCTGCTGCTCGGCCTCGGCGGGGTGGCGCTGCTGGCCGCCCCGGAGCTGAGCGGCGGCTCGACGTGGGCGATCACGGAGGTCTTCCTGACGGCGCTCGGCTACGCGACGGCGCCGCTGATCGTGACGCGGCGGCTGAAGGAGGTGCCGACGCTGCACCTGATCGTCCCGTGTCTGCTGCTGGCCGCGGTGGTCTACGCGCCGGCGGGCATCGCCGGTTGGCCGGCGCGGACGCCGTCGGCGACGGTCCTGATGTCCCTCGCCGGCCTCGGGGTGTTCTGCACGGCCCTGGCGTTCGTCGTGTTCCTGGAGCTGATCAGGGAGGTGGGCGCCACCCGGGCGGTGGTCTTCACCTACGTCAACCCCGCGGTGGCCGTCGCGGCGGGTGTGGCGTTCCTGTCGGAACCGCTGACGGCCGCGATCGTCGGCTCCTTCGGACTGATCCTGGTGGGTTCGGTGCTGGCGACGTCGGCCACGCGTCCCGCACGGCGCCGGCCGGGGACGTCAACGGGCCCGATCGGCCGTCCCCGCGCCCTTCGCCTCCCACGTGGCCTCAGCCGGTGAGGACGTGCTGGCCCGGGGCGAGCAACTGGCGCGGGTCGTAGCGGCGCTTGGCGGTGGCGAACACCGCCGCGATCTCCTCGACGGAATCGGTCCGCAGCACGCCTCCCGGGGTGCGGTGCACGATGTGGCCGAAGTCGTCCCCACGGACCCCAGGACAGACCAGACGAGCGTAGCGCCGGTCCTCGGCCCGTATGGCGTCGTTCAGCCGTATGTGGCCACTCGGTCGGGACCGGTCACCGCGCGGTGGAGCGCGAACTGCGGAAGGTGCGACGGTAGGTGTCCGGGGGCACGCCGACGGTCCGGTTGAAGTGCCGGCGCAGCGTGGTGGCGGTGCCCATGCCGGTGGCCGTGGCGATGGCGTCGACGCTGTCGCCGGTGGTCTCCAGCAACTCCTGGGCGCGCCGGATCCGTTGGGTCAGCAGCCACTGCAGCGGGGTGGTGCCGGCGACCGACCTGAAGTGACGGCCCAGGTGGCGGGAGCTCATGTTCGCCCGGCGGGCCAGGTCCTCCACGGTCAACGCGTGGTCGAGTCGTTCGAGCACCCAGGGGAACAGCTCGCCGAGCGGGTGGTCGTCCTGGTCGGGCACCGGGGCGGTGACGAACTGGGCCTGGCCGCCGGCCCGGTGCGGGGGAACCACCAGGCGACGGGCGACCGTGTTGGCGATCGCCGAGCCGTGGTCGAGACGGATCATGTGCAGGCACAGATCCATCGCGGCGGCCTTGCCGGCGGAGGTGAGCACGCTGCCGTTGTCCACGTAGAGCACGTCCGGATCGACCGTCACCCGGGGATAGCGGGCTGCCAGAACCTCGGTGTGCGCCCAGTGCGTGGTCGCGCGTCGGCCGTCCAGCAGCCCCGCCGCGGCCAGCACGAAGGCGCCCGTGCAGAGCGAGGCCACCCGCGCGCCCGCCTCGTGCGCCGCGCGCACCGCGTCGACCAGCTCGGCCGGCGGGTCCTCGTCGACATCGGCCCAGCCGGGGACGATCACGGTGTCGGCATGTGGAAGCCGGTCGAGACCGTGGTCGGACTCCAACCGGAACCGCCCGGCGCGCACGGCGCCGGGACCGCACAGGGCGACGTCGTACCAGGGGACCGTCACCCCGTCCGGCCGGGAGGCGAAGACCTCGTACGCCACGGAGAGTTCGTAGTGGAGCATCCCGTCGGTGACGGCCAGCGCGAGCGTTCTCATGTCCGAAAGTGTACGGGCCATGTCGTTCCCGACACTCGCGCCGCGACTGCCGCGACCGCCAGGATGTGTCCAGTTGATCGTTCAAGCACTTTGGAGAAGCGATGGGAACGGGCCAGACAGTGGCGGTGTTCGGTGCTTACGGACACACCGGGCGCTTCGTGGTGGCGGAGTTGCTGGACCGCGGACTCACCCCCCTGCCGTCCGGGCGCGACGCGGACAAGCTGCGGGCGCTCGCCGTCGCTCACCCGGGACTCGACGTCCGGCCGGCCTCGGTCGACGACCCGGCCTCGCTCGACCGCGCACTGGCCGGCGCGGACGCCGTGATCAACTGCGCCGGCCCCTTCGCCGCGACCGCCGCCCCGCTGGTCGAGGCGGCGCTGCGCGCCGGCATCCCGTACGTGGACGTGGCGGCCGAGATCGAGGCCAACCTCGACACCTTCTCCCGGTTCGCGGACCGCGCCCGCGCCGCGGGCACCGTCGTGGTCCCCGCGATGGCCTTCTTCGGCGGCCTCGGCGATCTGCTGGTCACCGCGGCGATGGGGGACTGGACGACGGCGGACGAGGCGCACGTCGCGTACGGGCTGAGCGGCTGGCACCCGACGACCGGGACCCGCGAGGCCGGCACGGTCTCCCGGCAGCGCAGGGACGGCCGGCGCGTCCGCTACAGCCAGGGGCGGATGGAGTACCGCGACGACGCCCTCCCGGCCCTGAAGTGGACCTTCCCCGAGCCGATGGGAACCCGCGCCGTGCTCGGGGAGTTCAGCATGGCCGACATCGTCACCGTCCCCAGCCACCTGGCCGTTCCCGAGGTGTCCACCTACATGACGGTCGAGGCGGCCAGGGACCTGGCGGCCCCGGACACGCCGGCGCCGGCCGCCGTCGACGAGCGCGGACGGTCCGCGCAGACCTTCCTCGTCGACGCCGTCGTGCGGTCCGGCGGCGCCGAACGGCGCGCGGTGGCCAGCGGCCAGGACATCTACGCCGTCAGCGCGCCGCTCGCCGTGGAAGCGGTCCACCGTGTCCTCACCGGACGGACCAGGGCGGTGGGCGTCGCCTCCGCCGGCGCGATCTTCGACGCCCCCGACTTCCTCCGCGCCCTGTCCGCGCACCTCTCGTTCGAACTGTCGCGGTGACCCCTGGGCTCCGCTTCCCGGACCCCGGCGCCGCCGGCGCCCCGTGACCCGCTGCCTCCGGCCCGCGGGATCGGCGGCCGGCGTCGCACGGCGACACGTGGCGCCGGATGGCATCACTTGGTGCCATCCGGCGCCGTTCCGGTTCTTCCCGAGGTGCGCGGACCCTGCGTGGCGCCACGGAGAATCGGCTCGCGTCCTCATGTTTCCGCAGCTCAGGCTGGATTCTCTCGAACTCGGCCCGAGCGTGGCGCCAAGCGCGCTTGCGTATGACGCCATTAAGGTGCCATGATGGCGTCATGGACCTCACCCCGTATGTCGACGCACTCCGCCGCGAACTCGCGGTGGCCGCCGAAGCCGGCGGCGACGAAGCCCGCGAGCTGGCCGAGCGGCTCACCGCTCCGCTGGAGTCGGCGACCCGGCTGACCATGCTCAACGTGCTCTCCGCCGCGATGGACGAGATCACCCGCGAACTCGCTCCCGGCTCGGTCGACGTGCGGCTGCGTGGTCTGGACCCCGACTTCGTGGTGACCCCGCCCCCCACCGACCGCGCCGCGACGGAAGCGTCCGCCGCCCCCGTCGAACCGCTGAGGAGCCCGGCCCCGGTCGACGGCGACGAGGGCGGCACCGCCCGTGTCAACCTGCGTCTGCCGGCCCACCTCAAGGCGCGGGCCGAGGAGGCCGCGAGCCGCGAGGGCCTGTCGGTCAACGCCTGGCTGGTGCGCGCCGTGGCGGCCGCGGTCGACGGCGACCCCAGGCCGCGTACGACGGAGAGGGCCCGCGCCCTCGGTCAGAGCTTCACGGGCTGGGTGCGCTAGCCGCGCCCCCGCCCGCACCACGTCACCCACACCACGTCCCGCCAGCGGGACGACCCCGAGACCCATGAGGACGGTACCGCCATGCCTGCTTTCGACACCCCCGAACCGATCTCCGTCACCGCGCGCGTGGAGGCCGGTTCCATCCAGTTCACCGCGAGCGACCGCCGTGACACCGTCGTCGAGGTGCGGCCCCGCGACCCGAAGAAGGACCAGGACGTGCGGGCGGCCGACCAGACCGAGGTCACCTACGTGAACGGCGCGCTGACCGTCAGGACACCCAAGCAGCGCTACCTCGTCGGGCGCACCGGCACCGTCGACGTGACGGTCGAACTGCCCACGGGCTCGCATGTCGACATGACCGGCGCCTGGGCCCAGGTGCTCGGCGAGGGCCGGCTCGGCGAGGTCCGTGTGAAGACCTCGTCCGGTGACGCCCGCCTGGACACCACCGGGCCGCTGCGGCTGACCGCCTCGCACGGCTCGATCACCGTGGACCGGGTCGAGGGCATGGCCGAGATCACCACCAGCTCCGGCAGCATGCGCGTCGGCCTCGTCGACGGGCCGGCCGTCCTGAAGAACTCGCACGGCACCACGACCGTCGGTGCCGCGATCGGCGAGCTGCGGGTGAGGGGCGCCAACGGCGACATCAGCATCGAGCGCGCCGAGAGCTCGGTCGCCGCCACCACCGCCCATGGCACCCTGCGTGTCATCGACGTCGTGCGCGGCACGATCGACCTGGAGACCTCCTACGGCGCCATCGAGATCGGCATCCGCACGGGCACCGCTGCCTGGCTCGACGTGAGCTCCGGCCACGGACAGGTGCGCAACACGCTCACCGCCGCCGACTCTCCCGAGGAGACCGAGGACACCGTCAAGGTCCGCGCCCGCACCCGACACGGCAACATCGACGTGCGCCGCGCCCGGGCCTGAACGCCGGCCCTGCCGGCCCCGCCGGCTCGTCCACCCCACACCCCAGTCGCTTCAGCCTTCGAAAGGGAGGGCCCCATGCTTTCTTCTGTCATGCCCATGCCTGAATCTGGGGGGCGCGGGCGTTCGCAGTCGCCCGCCGCCATCTCCGCCGTCGGGCTGCGTAAGTCCTACGGCGACAAGACCGTCCTGGACGGTGTCGACCTGGCCGTCCCGGAGGGCACGATCTTCTCCCTCCTCGGCCCGAACGGCGC
>NZ_JBHXFJ010000112.1:0-10963 GCF_042722465.1 Streptomyces sp. NPDC127098 | reverse complement strand
GGCCGGGGTTCACCCGCCGGCGCCGGCAGACGAGGCGTCGGCGCCGGTTCCTCCTTGGTGCTGCCCGCCGGCTCGTGCGACGGGTTCGGGCTCGGGGGCGTCGAGGGCTGTACGGCGGCCCCGCCGGTACTACGGAACAGTTCGTCGGCCGCCGGGAGGCTCACTCGGCGTGGCACCGGGCGAGCACCTCCCTGGCGAGCTGGCGGTACGCGGCCGCGCCAACGGAGTTGGACGCGTAGGTGGTGATCGGCTCGCCGGCGACCGTGGTCTCCGGGAAGCGGACCGTGCGCCCGATGACCGTGTGGTACACGTTGTCGTCGAACGCCTCGACCACCCGGGCCAGGACCTCCCGGCTGTGGACCGTGCGGGAGTCGTACATGGTGGCCAGGATGCCGTCCAGGCGCAGGTTCGGGTTGAGCCGCTCCTGCACCTTCTCGATGGTCTCGGTCAGCAGCGCGACCCCGCGCAGCGCGAAGAACTCGCACTCCAGCGGCACGATCACCTTGTGCGCCGCGGTGAGCGCGTTCACGGTGAGCAGGCCGAGCGAGGGCTGGCAGTCGATGATGACGAAGTCGTAGTCGTTCAGCATCGGTTGGAGCGCCCGCTGGAGCGTGGACTCCCGGGCCACCTCGCTGACCAGCTGTACCTCGGCGGCCGACAGGTCGATGTTGCTCGGCAGCAGGTCCATGCCGGCGACCGCGGTCTTGAGCAGCACCTCGTCGGGGGCCATGCCCCGCTCCATCAGCAGGTTGTAGATGGTGAGGTCGAGCTCCATCGGGTTCACGCCGAGGCCGACCGAGAGGGCGCCCTGCGGGTCGAAGTCGACCAGCAGGACCCGGCGGCCGTACTCGGCGAGCGCGGCACCCAGGTTGATGGTCGAGGTCGTCTTGCCGACCCCGCCCTTCTGGTTGCACATGGCGATGATCTGCGCCGGACCGCGCTCCACGAGCGGCCCCGGGATCGGGAAGTACGGCAACGGGCGGCCGGTCGGGCCGATCCGCTCGCGCCGCTGCCTGGCCGCGTCCGGGGCGATGGTGGCCGCGTACTCGGGGTCGGGCTCGTACTCCGCGTCCGGGTCGTAGAACTGCCCGTCCGGGAGATCGTCGTAGTCGGGGAAACGGTCGGCGTCGCCGCCCGTCGCGTTTGCTTCCGTGCTCTGATGCGCTGTCATGCTCGGTTGGCTCTGGTGGGTTGCGTGGGTACGGACAGCGACGGAGCCCAGGCCCGTCAGATCCCCGGTGCCCTGATGCCGCTCCGGGACCCCTGGTTGTCCTCCCCGGGGAGTAATTGTCGACTCATTCACAAGTCGTCTTACCTCCTTGGGGACCAGGAAACTTCTAGACAGAGTCAGCGTTGCACCATGCCGACGATTGGCGACTCTATGGCGTGTCGGTGGTTCACAGCAACACAATCCGCCGGACCGGCACGGATGTGTCGGCCGTCGAACAATCTCTTGTCAAGGGCACAAGCCTCACCAGCGGGACGTTTCCCCTGCCCACGAATCGGTTAAAGCGCTATCTAGCAGACGAGTTGACCACGCGTCACGAGTTGCCGACTCGGGTGCCGCCCGGTCGTCCGGGCGGCGTGTCGGGACACGGCGTGTGACATTCCCGATGTTGACGGCGGGAGTTGACCGCCAGGTCGATGAATCACCCGAGGACGGCGTGCGGTTCGGTGTACGGCAGTCCGTGTGCCTCGGCGACGGGAGCCGAGATCACCTGTCCGTCATGGACGTTGAGCCCGGGCACGAGCGCGGGGTCGCGCCGCAGGGCCTCGCGCCAGCCGTGATCGGCCAGTTCGACGACGTAGGGCAGGGTGGCGTTGGTCAGCGCCGCGGTGGAGGTCGCGGGCACGGCGCCGGGCATGTTGGCCACGCAGTAGAAGAGCGAGTCGTGGACGCGGAACGTCGGTTCGGCGTGGGTGGTGGGGTGGGAGTCCTCGAAGCAACCGCCCTGGTCGATCGCGATGTCGACAAGGACACTTCCCGGCCGCATCCGTGAGACCAGCTCGCCTGTCACCAGCTTCGGCGCCCGCGCGCCGGGCACCAGCACGGCGCCGATCACCAGGTCGGCGGCGAGCACGGCGCGCTCGACCTCGTAGGCGTTGGCCACGACGGTGCGCACCCGGGTGCCGAACACCCGGTCCGCCTCGCGGAGTTTGCTGACGTCCTTGTCGAGCAGGGTGACCTGGAAGCCCATGCCGACGGCGATCTGGGTGGCCTGCCAGCCCGCGACGCCGCCGCCGATGACCACGGCGCCGGCGGGTGGCGTGCCGGGGACGCCGCCGGGCAGCACGCCCCGTCCGCCGGCCGAGCGCATCAGGTGGTAGGCGCCGACCTGGGGGGCGATCCGGCCCGCGACCTCGGACATCGGCGCGAGCAGCGGCAGGGCGCGGCCGGCCGGGCCCGTGGTCTCCACGGTCTCGTACGCGATGGCGGTGGTGCCCGAGTCCAGCAGCGCGTCCACGCAGTCGCGGGACGCGGCGAGGTGCAGGTAGGTGAAGAGCGTCTGGTCCTTGCGCAGCCGGTGGTACTCCTCCGCGACCGGCTCCTTGACCTTGAGGAGCAGGTCGGCGCCGGCCCACACCTCGTCCGCCTCGGGGATCACGGTGGCCCCGGCGGCGGCGAACTCCTCGTCGGGGATGGCGGATCCGAGCCCGGCCCCGCGCTGGACGAGGACCTGGTGTCCGCCGGTGACGAGCTCGTGGACCCCGGCCGGGGTGATGGCGACTCGGAACTCGTTGTTCTTGACCTCGGTGGGAATGCCGACCTTCACGTCGATCACGGTCCTTGCACGCGATGGACACCTGTCTCGACCAGTGTAAGTAAGGAATCCCGCTTGTCTAGCCTTGCAATGCGTTAATCATTGGCCGCAGGTGTCTGTGTTTCCAATGTGGGAGCGGGCGGTGGGGTGATGGTCCGCTCCGGCGCCTCGGGCTTCCGCCCCGCCCTTTCGGCCCCTGTCCCTTCGCTGGCCTCGGCGCGCAGCCGGTCGGCCGCGGCCCGGTGCGCGGCGGCGGCCTCGCCGCGGCCGAGCTGCTCGGCACAGTCGGCGAGCCGTAGCCGCAGCTCGGCCTGGAGCTCGACGCCGGCGGTGCGCTCGGCGAGGCGCAGGGCATCGGAGCCGGTGCGCAGGGCGTCCTCCGGCCGGCCCATGCGCTCCTGGGCGAGCGCGACCTCCGCCAGCGCCCAGGCCTGGGCCGGCACGTCGCCGAGCCTGCGGTGCGCGGCCGCCGCCGCCCGCCAGGCCCGCAGGGCCTCGGTCCACTCGCCGGTGCGGATCAGGGCGGCACCGACCCGGCCGTGCAGCCTGGCCGCGCCGGCCAGGTCGCCGCGCGTCTGGCTCAGCGGCAGCGCCCTGCCGTACCAGTCGGCCGCCCGCTGCCAGTCGTCGAGCTCGGCGTAGGTGTCGGCGATGGATTCCAGGGCCCGGCCGACGGCGTCCGTGTTCTCCGGCTCCCGCTCGTTCCTGGCGACCTCGTAGGCGGCCCGGTAGCGGTCGAGCGCGGCGCGCGGGCGGCCGGCGTCGGCGTCCATGTCGCCCAGGCTGAGCAGCGCGGCGGCGCGTTCCCTGGTCAGCCGCCGGCGTTCGGCGACGGACAGGGCGAGTTCGTGCAGCCGGTAGACCTCGGCCCTGGCCGGGGCGGGCGGCAGCTGGGCGATCAGCACCCGGCTGAGGGTGGCGAAGAGACGCCTGGCCAAGGTGTCGAGCTCGCCGCCTGCGGCGGCCGTCCTGGCGGCCGCGAGCAGCATCGGGCGGCGGGTCGCGAACCAGTGGGCCGCGTCCTGCGGGGTCTCGAACCGCAGCGCCGCGGGCAACCCGGCCAGCCACTCCCTGGCCGGGCTGCCCGGCGGCTCGGCGACGGCCTGGCAGGCGCGCAGTCGGGTGACGATCCGCTCCAGCATCCTGGCCCTGGCCAGCAGCGCCTCACCCGGCCGCTCCAGGGTGTCGAGCAGTGCGCTGATCCTGGTGGCCAGGCAGCCGGGCACCCGGTACTGGTCCGGGTCGCCCGAGCCGGTCTCCGCCACGACGGAGCGCAGCATCCCGAAGCCCGTCAGCTCGGCGAGCGTGGCGCGGGCGGTGGGAACGGGGCAGCCGACGAGCGCGGCGGCGGTGTGCGCGTCGACGAGCCCGGCGGGGGCGAGCGCGAGCAGCCGCAGCATCCGGGCGGAGGCCGCCGGCAGGGCGCTGTGGGCCAGCGCGAACGCCCGACTCAGCGGCGCCTCGGCGGCGTCGACGGCGTCCCTGGCGTCGCCGTCCTCGCCGTCCTCGCCGTCCCCGGCGGCCGCGCCGACCGGGTCGGGGGTCTCGACGAGCCGGCGGACGGCCTCGGCCACAGTGGTCTCCGGGTGGGCCGCCAGCCAGCCGGCGGCCAGCCGGAGCGCGGCCGGCAGGTCCCCGCACAGCTCGGCGAGCCGGTCGGCCGCGCTCGGGTCGACGGTGACCCGGATGTCGCCGGCGCCCCTGACGAGAAGCCGGACGGCGGTGTTCCGGTCCAGGCCGCCGACGGTGCAGGGCCGTACGTCGGGCACGCCGACGAGCGGGCCACGGGCCACGGCGAGCACCAGGCAGTGCCGGTCGTCGGGGATCAGGTCGGCCAGCGGCTCGGCGTCGTCCACGTCGTCGAGCAGCAGGACGGCCCGGCGGCCGGTCAGCGCCTCGCGCAGGGCGGCGGTCGCGTCCTCCTCGTCGGCGCCCGGCACGACCGGGACGCCCAGTTCCTCGAGGAGGTCGCCGGCGACCCTGGTCACCGGGACCGGAGCGCCGCCCGGCTCGGTGAGCCCGGCCCGCAGCAGGCCGTCGGGGTAGCCGCCGGAGTCGAGCAGTCTCGCGGCGAAGTACTCGGCGAGCGCGGTGCGCCCGGTGCCGGGTCGGCCGGCGACCAGCAGCACCCGGGAGCGCGGCGCCGGGCGCCCCGCGAGGGTGTCGAGGCCGGCGCGCGCGATGTCCGAGCGCAGCGCCGAGAGTTCGCGCCGGCGGCCGAGGAACTCCGCTGCCCCGGTCAGGTCGGTGACCGTCTGTTGCGTCACGTCCGTCACGGGGCGAGCGTATGTCACGCTCCGGCGGGCCGGGGCATGACACGTCTACCGACGCCGAGGCGCGCCCGTCCGGCCGTGCCCCGCCGCCGGCGGGTCAGAACGTGAACGGTCGGGCCGGCCAGGGGGCCTCGGCCGGCCGCAGCGCGTCGAGACCGTCCCCGGCGCGGGCGGCCAGCACGGCGAGCACCCCGGTGGCCAGGCAGGTGTTGTGCAGCCGGCCGGCGAGCAGGCCGGCTGCCAGCTCGTCGAGCGGCACCTGGGCGTGGCGCATGTCTGCCTCCTCCTCGGAGACCGCGAACCGCTCGCCCTGGGCCACCGAGAGGTCGCGGGCGAGGAAGACCCGGACGGCCTCGTCGGAGCCGCCTGGCGAGGTGTACAGGTCGATCAGGACCTGCCAGTCCTCCGCCTTGATGTGGGCCTCCTCGTACAGCTCGCGCTGGGCGGCGTGCAGCGGGTTCTCGCCCGGGACGTCGAGCAGCCCGGCCGGGATCTCCCAGAGCTTGTGGCGGACCGGGTGCCGGTACTGCTCGATGACGGTGACCCGGTCCCGCTCGTCCAGCGCGAGCACCGCGACGGAGCCGGGGTGCACCTGGTAGTCGCGGCGGGCCGTGCCGCCGTCCGGCATGACCACCTCGTCGGCGCGGACGCTGGTCTTGTTGCCGGTGAAGGGCGTGGTCGTGGTGGTGACGGACCAGTGGGCGGGGGTGTCTGCGAGGAGGTCGTGCGACTGCTGCGTCATGGCCGTCAGTGTCCCCCACCGCGCGGCGCCGCCAGCTCGCCCGCGCCGGCTGAGCGCTCCACCGCGCCCGCCACCGGGGCGGCGGAGCCGCGCACGGCCGCCCTGATCAGGCCGGCGAACAGCGGGTGCGGCCGGGTGGGCCGGGAGCGGAGCTCCGGGTGGGCCTGGGTGGCGACCAGGTAGGGGTGGACCTCCCGCGGGTACTCCACGTACTCGACCAGCTTGTTGTCGGGCGAGGTGCCGGAGAAGACGAGCCCAGCCTTCTTCTCGAGCTCACCGCGGTAGGCGTTGTTGACCTCGTAGCGGTGGCGGTGCCGCTCCTCGACGTACGCCTCGCCGCCGTAGACCTCGCGGACGATGGAGCCCTCGGCGAGACGCGCCGGGTAGAGGCCGAGCCGCATCGTGCCGCCCATGTCGCCCTCACCGGCGACGATGTCCAGCTGCTCCTCCATGGTGGAGATCACCGGGTTGGGGCAGCCCTGGTCGAACTCGTTGGAGCCCGCGTCCTCGATGCCGGCCAGGTTGCGGGCGGCCTCGATCACGATGCACTGCAGGCCGAGACAGAGGCCGAGCAGCGGGACGCCGTGCTCCCTGGCGTAGGTGATGGCGGCGATCTTGCCCTCCACACCGCGGTCGCCGAACCCGCCGGGCACGCAGATCGCGTCGACGTCGCCGAGCTGCTCGGCGGCGCCGCCCGGGGTGCGGCAGTCGTCGGAGGTGACCCACTTGATGCGGACCCGCGCGTTGTTGGCGAAGCCGCCGGCGCGCAGCGCCTCGGTGACCGACAGGTAGGCGTCGGGCAGGTCGATGTACTTGCCGACCAGCGCCACGGTGACGTCGTGCTCCGGGCGGTGGACGCGGCGCAGCAGGTCGTCCCACTGGGTCCAGTCGACGTCCCGGAACGGCAGGTCGAGGCGGCGCACCACGTAGGCGTCCAGGCCCTCGCCGTGCAGCACCTTGGGGATGTCGTAGATCGACTTGGCGTCGACGCAGGCCACCACGGCGGCCTCGTCGACGTCGCACATCAGGGAGATCTTGCGCTTGATGGCGGTGGGGACGTCCCGGTCGGCGCGCAGCACGATGGCGTCGGGCTGGATGCCGATGTTGCGCAGCGCGGCGACGGAGTGCTGGGTGGGCTTGGTCTTGAGCTCGCCGGAGGGGCCGATGTAGGGCAGCAGGGAGATGTGGACGACGAAGACGTTGTCCCGGCCGACCTCGTGGCGCACCTGGCGGACCGCCTCCAGGAAGGGCAGCGACTCGATGTCGCCGACGGTGCCGCCGACCTCGGTGATCACGACGTCGACGTCGTCGGTGGCCATCCGACGGATGCGGTGCTTGATCTCGTTGGTGATGTGCGGGATGACCTGCACGGTGTCGCCCAGGTACTCGCCGCGCCGCTCCTTGGCGATCACGGTGGAGTAGATCTGGCCGGTGGTGACGTTGGCGCTGCCGTCGAGGTCGACGTCGAGGAAGCGCTCGTAGTGGCCGATGTCCAGGTCGGTCTCGGCGCCGTCGTTGGTGACGAACACCTCGCCGTGCTGGAACGGGTTCATGGTGCCGGGGTCGACGTTGAGGTAGGGGTCGAGCTTCTGCATCGTGACGCGCAGGCCACGTGCTTTGAGGAGGGCTCCGAGACTGGACGCGGTGAGCCCCTTGCCGAGCGAGGAGGCGACCCCGCCGGTGACGAAGATGTGCTTGGTCGTCGTACTGATGGGCGGCATGGCCAAAGGGGGGCTCCCGTGGGTCGCGAGGTCGGATGCCTGACGGCCGCCGGTCCGAGTGCCGGGGTGCCGTCGCTGGGGTTCGGGGGTTTCGCTGCCCTCCGCTCCACGGGCTACCAGGGTATCAGTGGGTTAAACCCGGGGCAGCGCGCGCGTGTCCCCTGACGGGAGATCTCGACATTTGAGACGCAACCCCCTCAAGGGCCGCGGGTGGACCACATGAATCCGCCAACCGTCGCGCGGACCCGCTGGCCACGTCGTATTCTGCTCGGACGCTCGAATGGGCGACGTAAAGCCGCACGTCCCACGGGGGGCGGAGCACTGTTCGACTGGAGACGCTAGTGGCCGGGCGCATCGAGGATTACGCACTCATCGGAGACATGCAGACCGCCGCGCTCATCTGCCGGGACGGCTCGGCGGACTGGATGTGTCTGCCCCGTTTCGACTCCCATGCCGTCTTCGCCGCGCTCCTCGGGACGGAGGAGCACGGCTTCTGGCGGATCGGGCCGGCGCACGGCAAGGACGCGCCGCCGCCGCCGGCCAGCCGCCGGCGGTACCGGGGGGACTCCCTGGTGCTGGAGTCGGAGTGGGACACGCCGCGCGGCACGGTCCGGGTGATCGACTTCATGCCGCCGCGTGGCGAGGACCCGCCGCAGCTGGTGCGCATCGTGGAGGGGGTCAGCGGCCGGGTGCCGATGCGGTCCACGCTGCGGATGCGGTTCTCCTACGGCTGGGTCGTGCCGTGGGTGCACAAGGTGGACGACCGCACCGTCGCCGTGGCCGGGCCCGACTCCGTCTGGCTCGACACCACCGCCGACACCTACGGCAAGAACCTGACCACCTACTCGGACTTCACGGTGGCGCAGGGCGACCGGGTGGCGTTCACCATCAGCTGGCAGCCCTCGCACAAGCAGCCGCCGCCGGTGCCGCAGCCGGAGGCGGCGCTGGCAACGACCGAGGAGTACTGGCGCGACTGGGTCGGCCAGTGCACCTACCACGGCCCCTACCGGGAGGCCGTGGTCCGCTCGCTGATCACCCTCAAGGCGCTGACCTACGCGCCCACCGGCGGCATCGTGGCGGCCCCCACCACCTCGCTGCCCGAGGAGATCGGCGGCTCCCGCAACTGGGACTACCGCTTCACGTGGCTGCGGGACGCGGCCATCACCCTCTCCTCGCTGCTGCGCACCGGCTACCACGAGGAGGCCAGGGCCTGGCGCGAGTGGCTGCTGCGCGCGGTGGCCGGCGACCCGGAGAACCTCCAGATCATGTACAGCATCACCGGCGAGCGCGAGCTGGCCGAGGCGGAGCTGAGCTGGCTGCCCGGCTACGAGAACTCGCAGCCGGTCCGGGTGGGCAACGGAGCGGCCGGCCAGCTCCAGCTCGACGTGTACGGCGAGGTGACGGAGGCGCTGCACCTGGCGCACATGACGGGCCTGGCGCGCAACGATCACGCCAACGTCCTCCAGCTGAAGCTCATCCGCTACCTGGAGGAGCACTGGGACGAGCCCGACGAGGGCATCTGGGAGGTGCGCGGCCCGCGCCGGCACTTCACCCACTCCAAGGTGATGGCCTGGGTGGCGGTGGACCGCACCGTGAAGCTGATCGAGTCCGGCGAGGTGGACGGGCCGCTCGAGCGGTGGCGCGACCTGCGGGACGCGATCCACCGGGACGTGTGCGAGAAGGGCTACGACAAGGAGCGCAACACCTTCACCCAGTCCTACGGCTCCAAGGAGCTGGACGCCTCGCTGCTGCTGATCCCGCAGATGGGCTTCCTGCCGCCGGACGACAAGCGGGTGATCGGCACCATCGAGGCCATCCAGCGCGAGCTGTCGACGCTGGACGGCTTCATCCTCCGTTACCCGACCAACGGCGAGGAGACGGGCGTGGACGGCCTGGAGGGCGACGAGGGCGCGTTCCTCGCCGTCTCGTTCTGGCTGGCCGACGACCTGGCGATGATCGGCCGGGTGGAGGAGGCGCGGAAGCTGTTCGAGAAGCTGCTGGCGCTCCGCAACGACGTGGGCCTGCTGGCCGAGGAGTGGGACCCGCGGCGGATGCGGCAGGTCGGCAACTTCCCGCAGGCCTTCAGCCACGTCCCGCTGATCGACACGGCGCTCCGGCTCACCGCGTCCGGGGCCTACAGCACGTACGGCGGCTGAGGCCGCCTCGTGCCACGGCCGGGACGGGTCCCGCCCACCCTGGAGGCGGTGGCGGCGCACGCGGGCGTGTCACGGGCCACGGTCTCCCGGGTGGTCAACGGGACGCCCGGGGTCCGTCCCGAGCTCAGGGAACGGGTCAGACGCTCGGTGGCCGCGCTCGGCTACGTGCCGAACAGCGCGGCCCGCAGCCTGGTGACCCGCCGCACCGGCGCGGTGGCCGTGGTGATCGCCGAGCCGGACACCCGGGTCTTCGCCGACCCGTTCTTCGCGCAGCAGCTGCGCGGCATCGGCCACCGGCTGGCCGCGGAGGACACCCAACTGCTGCTGACGCTGCTCGAGGGCCGAGACGACTACGACCGCATCGACCGCTACCTGTCGGGCGGCCACGTCGACGGCGCGCTGATGTTCTCGCTGCACGCCGACGACCCGCTGCCGGCGATGGCCGCCGCCTCGGGGCTGCCGACGGTCTTCGGCGGCCGCCCCGGCTGGGCGGCGGCGGCCGGGGAGCCGGGGCCGCTCTACGTGGACACCGACAACCGGGACGGCGCCCGGCAGGCCGTCCGCCACCTGCTGGCCGGCGGCCGCCGCCGGATCGCCGTTATCACAGGACCGCTCGACCAGACCTCGGCCGCCGACCGGCTCGACGGCTACCTGGAGGCGCTCGGCCTGGCGGAGCCGGAGCCGGCGCTGCTGGCCAGGGGCGACTTCACGGCGGCCGGCGGCGAGCGGGCGATGGCCGAGCTGCTGGCCCGCTCCCCCGGGCCCGACGCCGTCTTCGCCGGCAACGACCTGATGGCGAGCGGCGCGCTGCGCACCCTGCGGGCGCGCGGCCTGCGGGTGCCCGAGGACGTCGCCGTGGTGGGCTACGACGACCTGGAGCCGGCCGCCTGGTCAGATCCGCCGCTGACCACCGTCCGGCAGGACGTGCGGCACATGGGCGAGCTGATGGCCGAGCTGCTGCTGCGGCGGCTCGGCCTCGCGGAGGGGCCGCTGGCCCCGGTGGTCACGCCGGCCAGGCTCGTCGTCAGGGCCTCGGCGTAAGCGCTCCGCCGGAGGTGCCGGCGCCGGGTCGTTCCTCATCCGCGGCGCCGTCGCCCGACCTGCTCAGCTCCGGAGCGACTCGGCGAGCTCGTCGTACACACTGAGCACCTGGGCCACCGTGGTGTCCTCGGTCGGCCAGCTGCCGGACCTGGCCCGGCCGGCGGCGGCCAGCGTCTCGCGCAGCGCGGGGTCGCCGAGCAAAGCGCCGACGGCGGCACCGAGGGCGGCCGGGTCACCGTAGGGCACCAGGACGGCGGCGTCCCCGACG
>NZ_JBHXFJ010000111.1:0-11257 GCF_042722465.1 Streptomyces sp. NPDC127098 | reverse complement strand
GTTCCGCCCGGCCGGAGCCATGAGAACAGGTCCCGGCAGCCGGACAGAACAACACGAAGACAACCCAGCAGGGCGTCAGTCAGTGGCAGAGCCACAACCACCGGAACCCGAGTATCACCATCAATGTCAGTGGCGGCCGTTACGGTGCGTCACATGGAGAGAGCAGGGAAGCAGGGCACGATGCCGAGGGCGTTCCTCGTCTGGTTGGCCGGGACGCGGGTGTCCCTGCTCGGGGGCGCCGCGCTGTTCTTCGGGTTGGGGTGGGCGGCCAGCGAGCACGGCGGGCGGACGGCGGCGTTGGTGCTGACGGCGGTCACCCTGCCGCGGACGGTGCTGCTGCTGGTGGGCGGGGCGTTGGCGGACCGGCTCGGGCCGCGGCGGGTGATGGTGGTGGGGGACGCGGTGATGCTGGCCGCGACCCTGGCGCTGGCGGTGGCGAGCCACCGGTTGGGCACGCCGGCCTGGCTGCTGGTAGCGGCGGCGGCCGTCATCGGGGCGGTCGACGCGTTCTACCTGCCGGCCGCCGGGGCCATGCCGCGGCTGTTGGTGGGGCGGGAGCAGCTGCCGCGGGCGCTGGCCATGACCCAGGCGGGCACCCAGGCCGCGCAGCTCCTCGGGGCGCCGTTGGGGGCGGTGCTGGTGGCGGCGGCCGGGGTGACGGCGGTGGCGCTGGCGGACGCGGTGAGCTTCGCGCTGGTGCTCGTGGTGCTGCTGTGCGTGCGGCCGGCGTTCGACGTCGCGCGGGCGGCGGGGGAGGGCGGGGTGCTCGCCGGGGCCGTGGAGGGGGTGCGGCTCGCGGCGCGGGACCGACTGCTGCGGTCCGCGCTGCTGTTGACCATGGCGGCGGCCGGGGTGCTGCTGCCGGTGGTGTCGTTGCTGACGCCGCTGCTGGTGCGGGAGCGCGGCTGGGGCGCCGGGGCGGCGGGTCTGGTGGCAGGCGCCGAGGCGCTCGGCATGATCGCGGTGTCGCTGGCCGTGTCGCGGTGGGGGCCGCTGCGGCGCACGGGCACGGGGGCGGCACTCGGGCTCGTGGTGGCGGCGGCCGGCACGGCCGGGATGGCCGGGGCGCCCGTCGTGGGAGCCGCCGTGGCCTGCGGGGTGGTGGCCGGGGCGGGCGCGGGGGCGTTCGCCGCGCACATAGCGCCGCTGGTCATGGGGGCCACCCCGGACACCCATCTGTCCCGGATCCAGGCGGTGTTGGGCCTGGTGCAGAGCCTGGCGCTGGTGATCGCGCACAACCTGCTCGGGGCGCTGGCCGACGCGGTGGGGGCCGCGGCGGCCACCGGGGCCAGCGCCGGGGCCGGGCTCCTCGCGGGTCTGGCCGGCCTGGCGGCCGGCCCGCTGCGGGCCGCGCGCTCGGGGGGAGGTGTACCTAGGACCACCCCCGGTTCGGGTCGTGAGGCCAATGTGGCGGCGCCGCGCCGTCCGTAGGTTCGTTGACGTGGCGCAGCGGGCGTCGCGGAGCGGAGCCCACGGGGTTCACGAGGCTCACGGGGAAAGGGAAGTCGAGATGTTTCGTCGTAGTGGCGGGCCGGGGCCCGCGCGGAGCGCGGAGGCGCTGCGGCTGGTCGGGGTCACCAAGGTCTACGGGGACGCGGAGAGCGCCGTGACCGCGCTGGACGACGTGTCGCTGTCCCTGCCGACCGGCAGCTTCACGGCGGTCATGGGGCCCTCGGGCTCCGGGAAGTCCACGCTGCTCCAGTGCGCGGCCGGGCTCGACCGGCCGGACCGGGGCCTGGTGGTGGTCGACGGCGCCGAGCTGGCGGGCGGCAGCGAGGCCGAGCTGACGAAGTTCCGGCGGAACCGGATCGGCTTCGTCTTCCAGCAGTACAACCTGCTGCCCACCCTCACCGTCCTGCAGAACACCACGCTGCCCCTGCGCCTCGCCGGCCGCCGGGTCAACCGGGAGCGGGCGCGCGGGATCCTGGCGCAGGTGGGCCTGGCCGACCGGCTCGGCCACCGCCCCGACCAGCTGTCCGGCGGGCAGCGGCAGCGGGTGGCCATCGCCCGGGCGCTGGTCGCCGAGCCCAGCGTGATCTTCGCCGACGAGCCGACCGGCGCGCTGGACACCCGCAGCGCCCGCGAGGTCCTGGAACTGCTGCGGGAGGTGGTCGTCGCGCACGGCAGGACGGTCGTGATGGTGACGCACGACCCGGTCGCCGCCTCCTACGCGGACTCGGTGGTGTTCCTCGCGGACGGCCGGCTGGCCGGCTCGATGACCGCGCCCACCGCGGACGCGGTGGCGGAGCGCCTCGCGCACCTGGGCGACGTCGTGGCTGCGGGGGTCTGACGGACATGGTGATCACACAGTTGGCGGCGCGGTCCGTCCGGCAGCGCCCGGGGCGGTTCCTCGGCACCCTGCTCGCCGCGTTCCTCGGCGCGGCCATCAGCATGGCCTTCAACTCGATGCACGACACGGCGGCCGCCGACGGGATCGACGACACCAGCGCCGAGACGCTGAGCCTGAGCGGCGCCGTGGTCGGCGGCTACGGCACCCTGCTGGTCTTCTTCGCCATCGCCTCCACGCTGACGGTGAACGTGCGCCAGCGCGCGGCGGAGATCACCCTGCTGAGGCAGACCGGCGCCACCCCGGCGCAGGTGAAGCGGATGATCACGGGCGAGGCGCTGCTGGTGGCGCTGCTCGGCACGGTGCTGGCCGTCGCGCCGGCGATGCTGGGCGGCCGGCTGCTGCTCGACATGTTCCAGGAGACCGACCAGGTGGCCCCCGGCGTGGAGTACGCCTTCGGGCCGATCGCCCTGTCCGCGGGCTTCGGCGTCACCCTGCTCGCCTCGGTCGGCGCCGCGTTCCTCGCGGTGCGGCGTGCCGCCAAAGCGGCGGCCGGGGGCCGGGCGCCACGGGCCGGGCTGCGCACCGTGGGCGGCGTGCTGGCGCTGCTCGGTGGCGTGGGCGGCGTCTCCGCCACCTGGGCCATGGACCCGGCGGAGCCCTCGCTGATGGCGGCCCCCGCCTACGGGGCGATCATGCTGTCCGTCGGCTTCGCCGCGCTCTCGTCCGGGCTGCTGCGGACGCTGCTGCGCTGGTTCGGCCGGCCGATAGCGGCGCTGACCGGCGCCGGCGGCTACCTCGCCGTGCACAACACCCGGCAGCGGGCCGCCAGCCTCGCCGGGGTGCTGATGACGCTCGTCCTCTTCACCGGCATCACCATCGCCACGGTGTGCATCCAGGTGATCGAGAGCGACGCGCTCGAAGCGGCCGGCATCACCAGGACCGCCGAGGACAGGAACGTGGAGACGCTGAACCTGGTGGTCGTCGGCATCATCGCGGCCTTCTGCTGCGTCATGCTGGTCAACAGCCTGTACGCGGCGACCTCCTACCGCCGCCAGGAGTTCGGCCGGCAGCGTCTTGCGGGCGCCACGCCGCGGCAGGTGCTGACGATGGTCGCCACCGAGAGCGCGCTGCTCGCCCTGATCGGGCTGTTCTTCGGGACCGTGGCCGGGTTCGCCGGCGCCTTCGCCTTCTCCCAGGTCAGGGCGGAGGCGACGATGCCGGGCGAGGCGATGCTGATCTGGCTGGGCACCGCCGCGGTGGCGGTCGCGGTAACGCTGCTGACCAGCCTGCTCACGGCCCGCCGGACCCTGCGCGCCCCGGCCATCCAGGCCGTGGCGGTGGCGGCCTGACCGGCGCCGCCGTTCAGCCGTCCGCCGACCAGTCGACGACCAGCCGGGTCCCCTGGCGCCGCAGGCCGGTCGTGCCGAGGTCGGCGCTGGCCGCCGTCAGCCGGTTCGCCACCCACTCCCACTCCCGCCCGGCCGGCTCGGCCGGGCGGGTCTGGGCGTAGTCGAGCGCGATGGGCAGCGCCTCGGTGCGGAGCGGCCCCTCCGGGCCGAGGGTGGTGAAGACGACGACGCCCCGGTCGTTGTGGAGCACCGGGTCCACGGCGTAGTCGTCGACGAAGTCGCCCAGGTCGAACAGGACACGGCGGGTCAGGCCGTGGAAGACGTGGGCCGAGTGGCCCACCACCAGGGAGGCCCCGGCGGCGAGCAGCCGGGGCGCCGCGCGCCGGACGTGCGGGACCGGCTCCGTCACCATGTTGGGGCCCCAGTGGACGAGGACAAGCACCGCGTCCACGTGGTGGCGCAGTGCGCCGATCGTCTCGGTGAGCCAGTGGGGGATGCCCGCGCGCAGCTCGGCGTAGGCGACGCCGGGCCGTCCCGGTCCCGCCGCGTACTCCGCCGGGTGGTCGGTGACGCCGAGCAGCCCGATCCGCAGCCCGCCCACGGTCAGCACGGCCGGCGCCCGCGCCGCCGGCTCGTCGGGGCCGGCCCCCACCGTCAGGATCCCGGCCGCGGCCAGGTGGTCCAGGGTGTCGAGGAGCGCCTCGGGGCCGTAGTCGAGCGCGTGGTTGTTGGCCAGGGTGACAGCGCGCACGCCGAGCCCGGCCAGCGCCTCGGCCGCCTCGGGCGGGGCCCGGAAGAAGAACGGCTTGCCGGGGATCCGGATCCGGCTGCCCCGGCTCGACACGCAGCACTCCAGGTTGAGCAGCACCGCGTCGGCGGTGGCCAGCTCGGCCCGCAGCCCGTCGGCGAACAGCGTCCCCGTGCCGTGGTGGCCGATCTCCTCGGCCACGCCACGGCCCAGCATCGTGTCCCCGGCCAGCGCCAGCCGGGCCTCAGCGGCCACCGGCGAGCAGCACCTCCCTGGCGAGCCTGGCTCCCCTGGCGGCCGGGCTGTCCCGCACCTCCCGCGGCGGGTCGTCGGCCAGGCCGTCGATCACCGTGCGCAGGGCGTCCGTCAGGGTCTCCACCCGCCGTTCGAGATCCTCGATCCGGGTCTCCGTCCCGTAGGTCCCGCCTGTCCCGCCTGTTCCGTCGGTCATGAGGCCACCTCCCTGGGCGCGCGCGTCACGCGGCGTGCTGTGATGTGCCTGCCCTTCAAGCCTCACACTTCGGGCGAACCGGTGCCAAACGGGCGCGTCACCGCTCCAGGACCACGGTCCGCATCGCGCCGCCACCGGGGCCCGTCTCGTCGCGCACCACCCGCAGTCCTGCCGTGCGGCACTGGTCGAGCACCCAGTGGTGGGCAAGACGCAGCTTGCGGTAGCTGCCGGTGCGCAGCGTCCACTCGCCGTCCGGACCTGGACGGCGGCTGTGGACCAGGTCGTGCACCACGACCGTGTAGTCGTCGAAGTCGTCCGGGTACTCCAGGAAGCACGTCATGATCCGGTCCTCGGTGGCGCGGACCGGCAGGAAGCGGTCGGTGCCGGTGAGCGGCACGGTCAGGTCGCGGTAGGAGAGGACGGCGCGGCCGCCGGGGGCCAGAGCGCCGGCGATGTCGCCGAGCAGCGCGGCCACGTCGCCCCGGGTCGGCAGGTGGGTCAGGGTGTCGCCGAGGCACAGGACGGCGCCGGCCGAGCCCGGCCGCACCAGCTCGCGCGGCGCGGTGCGCAGGTCCGACCTGACGGGACGGATCTCCGGGGTCCCGGCCGTGTGCTCGGCCAGCTCGGCGAGCAGCGGGGCGCTGAGGTCGACGGCGAACACCGGGTCGTAGCCGAGCCCGGCCAGCGCGAGGCTGCTGTGCCCGGGGCCGCAGCCGAGGTCGACGGCGACGGTGCCGACCGGCCCGGGGGCCAGTCCGAGGTCGGCGAGGAACGACCGCTGGGTGGCGGCGAGCGCCGCCAGGTCGCCGCCCAGCATCCACGTGTAGTGCTCGGCGAGCAGCCGGTCGTAGTGGTCAACCACTGGTGGGTGGGCGGGGGCCGACGGGGGCGGGACGGCGAGCGTCATGGCGGCGGGGTTCCTCTCCGGTATCCGGCGGGACGGGAGCGAATCTAGCCCCGGATACGGGATCGTCGGCCGGAGACCGAACGACGTTCGGAACCGGCGGCAGAATGGCGGCCATGGACGACATTGATTCGGCGATCCTCACCCATCTCCAGCGCGACGCGCGGCTGACCAACCGGGAGCTGGCCCGCCTGGTGGGCGTCGCGCCCTCGACCTGCCTGGAGCGGGTGCGGGCGCTGCGGGCCCGCGGGGTGATCACCGGCTACCACGCGGCCGTCGAACCGCGCGCGCTCGGCCGCTCGCTCCAGGCGCTGGTGTTCGCGCGGCTGCGGCCGTTGAGCCGGGAGGTGATCACCGGCTTCGAGAGCTATCTGTCCCGGCTGCCCGAGGTGCTCTCGGTGTACGTGGTCTCGGGGGACGACGACTTCGTGGTGCATGTGGCGGTGCCGGACATCGAGCACCTGCACGCGTTCCTGATGGACCGGTTCAGCGCGCGCCGCGAGGTGATCGGCTTCCGCAGCTCGATGATCTACCGGGAGACCGCGGGCACCAGGGTGCTCACCCCGCTGCCGGGCAAGGGCTGACAGGGGGGTGCCGCCCGGGGCGGGGAGGGTGCCCCGGGCGGCCTGTGGGGGGACGGAAGTGGCTTGCGGTTGTGGGGGGTGTGGGGGTGTGGGGGGTGGCGGATCAGGGGGTGGTCAGGCGGCGGCCTTGCCGCCCTCGGGGGTGACGGCCCACCAGAGGCCCTGGGCGCCGTGGCCCGTGGTGTCGCCCGGCTCCTGGTCGCCGGTGAAGTAGTACAGCGGCCAGCAGTCGATGGTCAGCTGGATGGTGCCGTCGGGGCGCTCGAAGGGGATGATCAGCTCGGGGTCGAAGCCCAGTTCCTCGGCGACCTCGGGCTCGATGAACTCGGCCGGGATCCAGGTGTCGAGGCAGGCGTCCTCGCACCCGGTGGACATCGGCCAGGCGGTGTCGTTGTCGAAGCGGTAGAGGGTCCGGCCCTCGGAGTCGGAGACGATCTCGCCGAGCTCCGGGTCGTCCACGATGTTCAGCGCGTCGAACTCCGCGCCGCCGGCCTCGCCGCCACCGCCCTCGGCGGCGTCGGAGCCGGCCGGGGCGCCGCTCGGGGCCAGGGCGTTCCAGACGCCGCCGACGCCGTGGCCGTTGATGTCGCCCGGCGCGGTGTCCTCCGCGTAGCGGTAGACCGGCCAGCCGTTGAGGGTCAACTGCAGGCTGCCGTCCGAGCGTTCGACCTCACCCAGCAGGTCGGGGTCGATGCCGGCGGTCGCCGAGGCGTCCTCGGCGGGGACCGCGGGCCAGGCCACGAGGCAGTCGCCCTCGCAGTTGGAGGTGGGCGGGTCGGCGGTGTCGTTCTCGAAGCGGTAGAGCGTGAAGCCCTCCGAGTCGGTCACCACCTCCCCCAGCTCCGAGTCGTCGGCCAGGGTCAACTGGCCTGCGGGTTCGCCCAGTTGTGTCGCCGCGCCGGTGTCGCTGCCGTAGCCGTCGCCGTAGTCGTAGCCGTTGTCGGTGGACGCTCCGGCGTCGTTGGCCGCGTTCTCGATGGTCGTGGTGCCGTCCCCGTCGGATCCGGCACAGGCGACGGTCAGAAAGAGGCTGGCCACCGCCGCCACGGTCAGCGCGGAGCGGTGCGGAAGGCGCTGGCGGGTGAGCTGGGTTGTCATGATCGCTCCTTGAAATCGGGGTGGGGGATGGTCAGTTGGCCAGTCGGAGGGCCAGTTCGGGGCAGCGGCGGATGGCGCGTACGGCCTGGTTCCTCGAGTCCGCCGGGAGGTTGTAGGTGGCGCTGTCGGGGTAGCCGTCCGGGCCGAGCCGGACGACCTCGGGGACCACGTCGGCGCAGAGCCCGTGACCGCGGCAGAGCGTCCAGTCGACGAGCAGCTTGGGGCCGCCCTCCGTGGCCGCCGGCAGCGCGATCGGCTCCGGCGGCACGGCGAGCGAGCCGATGGTGGGTCGGCCGCAACCGCGGCCGACGGCGTGGTCGGTGAACTCCGTGAGGAACGAGTTCAGCGCGGAGTTCACGAAGTTGGCGGTGCCGTCCGGGTGGCTGCACGCGCCGCGCTTGCGGACCGCGAGCACCCGGTCGCGCACCGCGTCGAGCGCGTTGAGACCGCCGCCGTTGGCGGCCCGGCTGAGCGCCTCGGCGATCGACGGCAGCCCCAGCGCGCAGGGTCCGCACTGGTTGGCCGACTGGTCGGCCATCCAGCGGGCGACCTTCACGGTCTCGCCCACCGGGCACGTCTCGTGCGGCACGGGCATCACCGCGCCGGCGGCCAGCACCGCGTCGTACCGCTTGAGGGCGTCGCGGTCCAGGGTGGTCTCCTTGGCCGCGTCGGCGTCGATGAAGCGGCCGTGGTAGCCACCGATCAGCACGCCCTGCCCCGGGTCGGTGATGCCGCACAGCCACAGCACGTCGCGTAGCGGCGTGCCGACCGGGGCCTCGACCACGAACCGGCCGGCCACGCTCAGCAGCACGGTGCCCGGCTCGTTCGGCAGGCCCGTGTCCCGGTAGGTCAGGGCGCCGATCCTGGCCGCCACCGAGAGCTGCGTGAACGTCTCGGTGTTGGAGAACAACGTCGGTGCCCCGGCCAGGCCGCTCTCCGTCGAACGCACCTTGCGTCCGGCAGGCAGGGCCCGCAGCCCCTCGATGCCCCGGGTCAGCGCGGACGCCTCGCCGGTGACGAACCGCTCGGGCAGGTAGGTCACCTCGATGGGCCGGGTCCCGGGCGGCATCTCGGCCACGGCCTCCCGCACCGACTTCTCCACGTCGGAGCGGGTGACGCCGATCGCGACCCGGTCGGCGCCCAGCGCCTCGGCGGCCAGCAGCGCGCCCTCCAGCACCAGGTGCGGGGTGCGCAGCAGCAACTCCTTGTCCTTGAGGCAACTCGGCTCGCCCTCGCTGCCGTTGATCACCACGTTGGGGGCCATGCCGCGCCGTCCGGCGGCCTCGACGACGCCCTTCAGCTTCCTGGCGAACGGGAAGCCCGCCCCGCCCCGGCCACGCAGGTCGATGTTCTCGGCCAGCGCGATCACCTCCTCCAGGCGCAGCCGGGGCAGCGGGCCGTGAACCGTGAGATGCGCGACACGGTCCAGGCGGGTGGTGACGTCGAGGCCGGCCAGCAGGCGCGGCTGGCCCACCACGGCGAGCGCGGGGCGCTTAGGGACGCTCATTGACGAGCCTCCTTCGGACGACGATCCGGTGGGCCAGCACGACGGCCACCCCGATGACGGCGGCGAAGTAGGCGATGGTGACCCAGGAACCGCTCACGGGCCGGCCCGCCTTGAGGCCGTGCACCATCGAGGCGCCCCAGGCCAGGTAGGCGCTCATGTGGATGGCGCGCCACCAGCGGGCCTTGCGCGGCGTGGCGAACGCGCTGCGCACGGCGCCCGAGACGGCGGTCACCAGGAACAGGTAGGCGGCCAGGGTGCCGAGGCCGACCAGCACCGGGCGTCTGTCGTCGGTGAACGGGACGAAGGCCATGGAGGGCGTGACCCGTTCGTTGGCGATCTTCACCCAGATGTGCAGGGCCAGGAAGGTGAGCCCCGCGACGGCTAAGCCACGGTGCACGCCCTGGGCCAGCAGCCGGTGGCCCGGCGCCAGCACGATCCGGTCGGTGGCCGCCACGCCCCACAGGACGGTGCCGCTCAGCGACACCAGGGCCGCCACCCCGGCTCCCCAGTCGAGGAAGTACCAGAGGTGACCGAAGACCCCGGCGTTGGCCGCCGCGAGCAGCACCACCATGAGGGCGCCGGCCACGTAGGCCGCGATCAGCCGTGGCCCCCGGTCGTCGCTCCTGACCCGGCGCGCTCCGCCGACGGGTCCGCGGCCCGGGGCCTGGACCGGGCCGCGGACCTGGCCGCGGAGCGCACGCTGCGGCGATTTCGCCGCGGCTCGGTGAGACCCCTGACGGCGGGATGCCGCCCTGATCTCTGGGGGTGGGTAGGTGGTCATCGAAGCAAACCTCCGGAACAAGCGCCGTGACCGCAGCATGTCGAATTCCAGCGCACGGGATTGCGCGCTTATCCGGTCGTGATAAATTTCTGCGCGTCCGGCCGCCACCTGCGGCAAGGGCAATGAAAATGCCCGTCCTGCTGTCGTCGATCCGGTAATTCAAGGGAACCTGAAAGGGCCCTTAAAGGCGACTTAAGAAATTGCGAAGACGTCCCGGAAAACGCGATGGAAGGTTTTTTGAAAGTACCTTGTGCGGTGTTCTTCCGGCGTTCTACTGACGCAATGCCCGCGATCTGTCGGGTCCACACCCGACGCGAAGGAGATGCGAGATGCGTGCCCTTCTGGACCACGTCTGGTTAAGCCCCAGGGAAGTCCCCGCCCTGGCCGACGAGGTGGTCGAGGCGCTGGTCGACCGCGTGTCCGCCATGTCGGCGCTGCCCGAGCGGCGCCGCCGCGCGGAGCTGCGGTCCGAGGTCGAGTCGGCCCTGCGCGGGGCGCTCAGCCGGCCGGAGCCCGAGAACCACGACGACGGAGACGGCGAGTACGGCTCGCTGACCCGCGAGCGGGCCCGCCAGGAGCTGTTCGCCGCGCTCACCGCCGGCTCGCCGCTCTCCGAGGAGGCCCTGGCCTCGCTCGCCCCGCTCGCCCGGCGCGCCGCCTGGCCGCTGCCCGCCGGAGTGCAGGCCGTGGTGCTCGGCTCGCCCGGTGAACTCCAACTGGCCACCGACGCGTTGGGCGATCCGTTGATCGGCATCACCGACGGCAGGCCCTGCGCCCTGCTCCCGGACCCGGACCCCGAGGCCCGCCCGCTGCTGCGCCGCGCCCTGCCGCGCGGCCGGGCGGCCGCCGTGGGCCACGTGGTGCCGCTGGGCGAGGCCCGCTCCTCGCTGCGCTGGGCGCGGCGGCTCGTGGACCTGGCGCCCGAGGCCCAACTGCTGTTCGTCGAGGACCACCTGCCCGCGCTGCTGCTGCTCCAGGACGAGTCCCTGGTGCGCGCGCTCTCGGCCCGCTGGCTGCGGCCGCTGGAGGCGCTGAAGCCGGCGCAGAGCGCTCGCCTGGAGACGACGCTGCTGGCCTGGCTCGAGGGCGGCGGCGCGCCGGAGGCGGCCAAGACCCTCAAGGTGCACCCGCAGACCGTCCACTACCGGTTGCGGCAGTTGGAGAAGCTCTTCGGCCCGGTGCTGCGGGACCCGCGCAGCCGGTTCGAGCTGGAGATGACCCTGCACAGCCGTCGGCTGCTGGCCCAGGTGCGGGACGTGCAGGCCCGGATCAGCCGGCGCGCCAGGACCGCGGCGATGTCGCTGAAGCCGATGGACGTGGCCCGCGAGGCGCGCGTCAACGGCCGCTAGCCGAGGGGGGAGTCGAGAGGAACCGAGGGAACCGACCGACGGAACGGGGCAGCGCGTAGGCGCACGAGGAGGGGCGGGCGGGGGGAAACCCCCGCCCGCCCCCCCCCGTGTGGTGGTTTGCCAGGGTGTTTTAAAAAAAAACCACCCCCCCAAAACAAAATATAAATTGTGGTATAAAAAAAAAACACCCCCCCAC
>NZ_JBHXFJ010000110.1:0-12568 GCF_042722465.1 Streptomyces sp. NPDC127098 | reverse complement strand
CGACGGGCATCAGCCGTACTCGCCCGAGGAGGTGCGGGAGGCGTTGCAGATCGGTCCTGACGCGCCGATCATCACCACCGACGCCCGGACCCGGGCCGAGGCCAAGAGCGCCCTGATCACCCTCGTCGAACACGCCCTGATGGCGCGCCTGCGCTGAGGCCGTCTAGGCTGGCGGCCGTGCGCATCGCCAGATTCTCCATCGACGGCACCGTTGGCTTCGGCGTGGTCGAGGAGGAGCCCGCCGCTGATGGCGGGCTCCAGCTCGACATCATCAAGGGCCACCCCTTCGCCGATTTCGAACGTTCGGGCCGCCGGGTGCCGGTGAGCCAGGTGCGGCTGCTGCCCCCGGTGCTGCCCAGCAAGATCGTGGCCATCGGCCGCAACTACGCGGAGCACGCCCGGGAGCTGGGCAACACCGTGCCCGACGTGCCCGTCACCTTCTTCAAGCCGTCCACGTCGGTGATCGGTCCGGGCGACGAGATCGCCTACCCGTCGATCTCCTCCGACGTGCACCACGAGGCCGAGCTCGCCGTCGTCATCGGCCGGCTCTGCCGCGACGTGCCGCGCGAGCGCGCCCGTGACGTCATCCTCGGCTACACCTGCGCCAACGACCTCACCGCGCGAGACGTCCAGCAGCGCGAGACCCAGTGGGCCAGGGCCAAGGGCTTCGACACCTCCTGCCCGCTCGGCCCCTGGATCGAGACCGAGCTCGACCCCGCCGACCTGGCCGTCAGCTGCACGGTCAACGGCGAGCAGCGGCAGCTCGGCCGCACCAGCGAGATGGTGCGCGCCGTCGAGGACCTCATCGTGCACATCACCGAGTCGATGACGCTGCTGCCGCAGGACGTCATCCTCACCGGCACCCCGGCCGGCGTCGGCCCGGTCCACGTCGGCGACGAGGTCGCCGTCACCATCGAAGGCATCGGCACTCTCACCAACAAGGTCGTCAAGCGTGACTAGCCCCAGCTCCCCGTCCCCGATCCGCGTCCGCTTCTGCCCGTCCCCGACCGGCAACCCGCACGTCGGCCTGGTGCGCACCGCCCTGTTCAACTGGGCGTTCGCCCGGCACCACGGCGGCAAGCTGATCTTCCGCATCGAGGACACGGACGCGGCGCGCGACTCGGAGGAGTCCTACGAGGCGCTGCTCGACGCCATGCGCTGGCTGGGCCTCGACTGGGACGAGGGCCCCGAGGTCGGCGGCCCGCACGCGCCCTACCGGCAGTCGCGGCGGATGGACATCTACGCGGACGTCGCGGCCAGGCTGATCGCCGCCGGCCACGCCTACCACTGCTACTGCACCCCCGACGAGCTGGCCGAGCGCCGCGAGGCGGCCCGGGCGGCCGGCCGTCCCTCCGGTTACGACGGCAAGTGCCGCACGGTGACCGACGAGCAGCGCGCCGCCTACGAGGCCGAGGGCCGCGAGCCCATCGTGCGCTTCCGCATGCCGGACGCGCCCATCACCTTCACCGACCTGGTCCGCGGCGAGCTCACCTTCACCCCGGAGAACGTGCCGGACTACGGCATCGTCCGGGCCAACGGCGCCCCGCTCTACACCCTGGTCAACCCGGTGGACGACGCGCTGATGGAGATCACGCACGTGCTGCGCGGCGAGGACCTGCTCTCCTCCACCCCCCGGCAGATCGCGCTGTACCGCGCCCTGGGCGATATCGGGATCGGCTCGGGCGAGGCGCCCGCCTTCGGGCACCTGCCCTACGTGCTGGGCGAGGGCACCAAGAAGCTCTCCAAGCGCGACCCCGAGTCCTCCCTCAACCTCTACCGGGAGCGCGGCTTCCTGCCCTCCGGGCTGCTCAACTACCTGTCACTGCTCGGCTGGTCGATCGCCGAGGACCGGGACGTGTTCACGGTCGACGAACTGGTGGCGGCCTTCGACATCGCGGACGTGGTGCCCAACCCGGCGCGCTTCGACCTGAAGAAGTGCGAGGCGATCAACGCCACGCACATCCGCGAGCACCTCTCCACCGAGGAGTTCGTCGCGGCCTGCGAGCCCTGGCTGCGCGCCCCCCACGCGCCCTGGAAGCCGGAGGCCTTCGACCCGGTGGCCTTCGCCGCCCTGGCCCCACTGGCCCAGACCCGACTCACGGTGCTCTCCGACATCACCGACAACGTCGACTTCCTCTTCCTCGACGAGCCGGTGAGCGACGAGGCGTCCTGGCAGAAGGCGATGAAGCCGGGCGCCGAGGCGGTGCTCGCCACGGCCCGTGACAACCTGGCCGCCCTCCCCGACACCGAGTGGACCGCGGAGCCCCTGAAGGCCGCCGTGCTGTCCGCGGGCGAGGCGCACGGGCTGAAGCTGGGCAAGGCCCAGGCACCGCTGCGGGTGGCCGTCACGGGCCGCACGGTGGGCCTGCCGTTGTTCGAGTCCCTCGAGGTGCTGGGCCGGGAGCGCACCCTGTCCCGCGTCGAGGCGGCCCTCGGCAGGCTGGCCGCGGCCTGAGCCCGGCGGGGGGCGGGCGGTCCCGGATCTCGTTTTGGACCACCGTCCCCCATCGGGTAGTGTTCTTCCTGCCGCAGAGAGAGGCCGAAGGCCAGGAATCGAAGCGGTCACCCGAACAAAACCCCCGGCCAGGGGTTGCGTTTTGGTGGGGTATGGTGTAATTGGCAGCACGACTGATTCTGGTTCAGTTAGTCTAGGTTCGAGTCCTGGTACCCCAGCGCGATCTCTCACAAGATCGAGGCCCCCGTTGTGTAGCGGCCTAGCACGCCGCCCTCTCAAGGCGGTAGCGCCGGTTCGAATCCGGTCGGGGGTACGGTGATCCACCCGGATCTCCACGTGAGCCCCCGTTGTGTAGCGGCCTAGCACGCCGCCCTCTCAAGGCGGTAGCGCCGGTTCGAATCCGGTCGGGGGTACTCGCCACCAGCGGCCTTCTCGCCCTCGCGAGAAGGCCGTTCGTCGTTTCTCCCTTCACTCCCCGCCGAAGCGGCGGCTCGCCTCCTCGGCCTGCGCGAGCCGGCGCAGGCTCAGCAGCACCGGCTCGTAGAGCACCGTCAGCGCGACGGCGGCCTCGAGTTGGGTGGTGGGGGCCTCGAACTCCCCGATGAGCGCCACCTCGTGGGCCGCGAGATCGCCCGCGAGCCGCCCGTAGGGGAGGAGTTGGGAGACGTCGCAGGGGTAGCCGAGCCGCAGCAGCGCGGAGAGCGCGGAGACCAGCGTCAGGTGCGCCGGGTTCTCCGGCACCACCCGCCAGCCGAGCCGGCGTTGCAGCTCCTCGGCGGTGCGCTCGGCCTCCCGGGCCGTGGCCTCGTCACCGTCGGTGTCCCGCGGTCCACCCGACGGCAGCGCGGCGACCGCCGTGCCGAGCCGGGACAGCTGGTCGACCGACTCGTCGGCCACGGCGGCCAGCACCTCCCTCGCCGTGGCCACCGGCACCCGGCCGAGCTGAAGCAACGCCCGCACCAGGCGCAGTCGGCGCAGGTGCTCCTCGTCGTACTCGGCCTGGGTGGCGCTCACCCGCCGGCCGGGCGGCAGCAACTCCTCCCGCAGGTAGTACTTGATCGTCGGGATGGGGACCCCACTGCGCTCGCTCAGCTCGGCCAGTCGCATCCGCTTCGAAACCCCCTTGCGTTCCGTGTTGGAGAGTGGCACTATCCAATCATGGATAGCGGGACTATCCAAGGTCTGGGCGGAGATCCGGCGGAAGGGGCGCGGGCCATGGCGAGGGCGGGAATCATCGAGGGGCGCATGACGGCGGACGCGGAGGGCGGCGTCACGGTCTTCCTGATCGGCATGCGGATCAACAGCTTCTGGCGGCTGCGTTCCTGGTGGCCGACGTTCCTGGCGATGCCGGGGATGCTGAACGAGCTCGCCCGGGAGAAGGGGCGGGGGATGCTCGGCTACCGGCTGCTTTTCGGCGGGCCGCGGCTGATCTACGTCGTGCAGTACTGGTCGTCGCACGAGGCGCTGCTCGCCTACGCGTCGGCCCAGGACGGGCGTCATCGGCCGGCCTGGGCGGCGTTCAACCGGCGGCTGCGCGAGGGGCGGGGCCGGGTCGGGTTCTGGCACGAGACCTATGTGGTCCCGGCCGGGGCGCATGAGCAGTTCTACCTGAACATGCCGCCCTTCGGGCTCGGCGCGGCCACGGGTGTCATACCCGTCGGGCGGCGCGGGGAGCGGGCCGCCGAGCGGCTCGCGGTCTAGCGGAGGCGTCGGGTCAGCCGCCGGTGCGCCGCAGGGCCTCGGTGAGGCGGCCGGCGGCGTCCAGCAGGGCCTGGGCGTGCATCCGGCCCGGGTGGCGGGTCAGCCGCTCGATCGGCCCGGAGACGGAGACGGCCGCCACCACGCGGTTGGACGGCCCCCGCACCGGCGCCGAGACGGAGGCCACGCCCGGCTCCCGCTCGCCGATGGACTGGGCCCAGCCGCGGCGGCGCACCCCGGAGAGGGCGGTGGCCGTGAAGCGGGCGCCCTGCAGCCCGTGGTGCAGCCGCTCCGGCTCCTCCCAGGCCAGCAGGATCTGGGCGGCGGAGCCGGCCTTCATGGGCAGCGTGGAGCCCACCGGCACGGTGTCCCGCAGCCCGGAGAGCCGCTCGGCCGCGGCCACGCAGATCCGCATGTCGCCCTGGCGCCGGTAGAGCTGGGCGCTCTCGCCCGTCAGGTCGCGCAGCTGGGTCAGCACCGGCCCGGCGGCCGCCAGCAGCCGGTCCTCGCCGGCCGCGGCGGCCAGCTCGGCGAGCCGGGGCCCCAGCACGAAGCGGCCCTGCATGTCCCTGGCCAGCAGCCGGTGGTATTCGAGGGCCACGGCCATCCGGTGCGCGGTCGGCCGGGCGAGCCCCGTCGCGCCGACCAACCCGGCCAGCGTGGCGGGTCCCGACTCCAGGGCCCCGAGCACCAGCGCAGCCTTGTCCAGAACGCCCACACCGCTGGAATCGCCGCTAGAGTTGTCCATGCAACGATATTCGCGTCTCACAGTGTGAAACGCAAGTTCAATTTTCGAGGGAAGGCGTCAGGCTGTATGCCAGCGTTCCCCGTCGTGTCGGCGGGGCGCGGCCACAGCCACCGTCCGGCGTGCCGGGAGCAGGGCACGGGCGGCGGCCACCCGAGATCAGCGGCGATGCCGGAGGGAAGAGCGATGGGACGGACACTGGCGGAGAAAGTATGGGACGACCATGTCGTCCGGCGGGCCGAGGGCGAGCCCGACCTGCTCTACATCGACCTCCACCTGCTCCACGAGGTGACCAGCCCGCAGGCCTTCGACGGGCTGCGCAAGAGCGGCCGCCGGGTGCGCCGCACGGACCTCACCATCGCCACCGAGGACCACAACACCCCCACCCTGGACATCGACAAGCCCATCGCCGACCCGGTCTCCCGCACCCAGCTGGAGACCCTGCGCAAGAACTGCGCGGAGTTCGGCGTCCGGCTGCACCCGCTGGGCGACGCCGAGCAGGGCGTCGTGCACGTGGTCGGCCCGCAGCTCGGGCTGACCCAGCCGGGGACGACGGTGGTCTGTGGTGACAGCCACACCTCGACCCACGGCGCGTTCGGCGCGCTGGCTTTCGGCATCGGCACCAGCCAGGTCGAGCACGTGCTGGCCACCCAGACGCTGCCGATGGCCCCCTTCAGGACCATGGCGGTCACGGTGCTCGGCGAGCTGCCCGAGGGCGTCACCGCCAAGGACCTGATCCTGGCGATCATCGCCAGGATCGGCACCGGCGGCGGCCAGGGCTATGTGATCGAGTACCGCGGCGAGGCCATCGAGAAGCTCTCGATGGAGGCCCGGATGACCATCTGCAACATGTCGATCGAGGCCGGCGCCAGGGCGGGCATGATCGCCCCGGACGAGACCACCTTCGCCTACCTGGAGGGCCGCGACCACGCCCCCCGGGGCGCCGACTGGGACGCCGCCGTCGCCTACTGGAAGACCCTGCGCACCGACGACGACGCGGTCTTCGACCACGAGGTCGTCATCGACGCCGCCGAGCTCGCACCGTTCGTCACCTGGGGCACCAACCCCGGGCAGGGCGCCCCGCTGTCGGAGTCCGTGCCGGACCCGGCGTCCTTCACCGACCCCAACGAGCGCGTGGCGGCCGAGAAGGCCCTGGAGTACATGGGCCTCGAGGCCGGCCAGCGGCTGCGGGACATCACGGTGGACACGGTCTTCGTCGGCTCCTGCACCAACGGCAGGATCGAGGACCTGCGCTCGGCAGCCGCCGTGCTCGACGGCCGCAGGATCGCGGACGGCGTGCGGATGCTGGTGGTGCCGGGCTCGGTCCGGGTGGCGCTGCAGGCCGTCGAGGAGGGGCTCGACAAGGTGTTCACCGCGGCCGGCGCCGAGTGGCGGCACGCCGGGTGCTCGATGTGTCTGGGCATGAACCCCGACCAACTCGCCCCCCAGGAGCGCTGCGCCTCCACCTCCAACCGCAACTTCGAGGGCAGGCAGGGCAAGGGCGGTCGCACGCACCTGGTCTCGCCGCAGGTCGCCGCCGCCACCGCGGTCGCCGGCCACCTCGCCTCCCCGGCCGACCTGGCCACCCACACCCCCGTCGAGGTCTGAGGCCGCGACAGGCCCAGGAAGGTCAAGGAAGGCAAGGACGTCAGGAACATGGAAGCTTTCACCACTCACACCGGCCGCGCCGTCCCGCTGCGCCGGAGCAATGTCGACACCGACCAGATCATCCCCGCGCACTGGCTGAAGAAGGTCACCAGGGACGGCTTCGAGGACGGTCTCTTCGAGGCCTGGCGCAAGGACCCGGAGTTCGTGCTCAACCGTCCCGAGCGCGCCGGCGCCACCGTGCTGGTCGCAGGACCCGACTTCGGCACCGGCTCTTCCCGCGAGCACGCCGTCTGGGCCCTGCAGAACTACGGCTTCAAGGCCGTGATCTCCCCCCGCTTCGCCGACATCTTCCGGGGCAACTCCCTGAAGAACGGCCTGCTCACCGTGGTGCTCCCGCAGGAGACCGTGGACGCGCTGTGGAAGCTGGTCGAGGCCGACCCGACGGCCGAGATCACCGTCGACCTGGTCGAGCGCAAGGTGCTGGCCGAGGGCGTCGAGGCGAGCTTCGAGCTGGACGAGAACGCCCGCTGGCGGCTGCTCGAAGGGCTGGACGACATCAGCATCACGCTGCGGAACGAGGACGACATCGCCACCTTCGAGGCCGAGCGCCCCGCCTTCAAGCCCCGCACCCAAGTGGCCTGAGTTCCCGGGCCGCTGCCCGAGCGACGCGACGCCCCCGCCGGTTCCGACCGGCGGGGGCGTCGCGCGTCTTCCCCCGTACGACACGGGCGTTGGGGGCTTAGAGGGCGATACCAGTGCCAAGGTGGCACAATCGGCGCATGGAACGGGACGGTCAACTCGAACTCTACGACCGCGTCGCCGCTCGCCTGAGGGACGCGCACCGCACGGTGCGGGCCCTGCAAGTGCCTGAGGACGTACGGCAGGCCCTCACCCGGAAGCTGCTGGTCATCACCGCGGCGGCCAAGCAGGACCTGCCGGGTGCCGAGCGGCGTCTGGACCGGTTGATGGAGGACGTTGACGCGGGGTGGTCGTCGCGGGACGAGCCCGGTGGACGGTGCGGCGAAAGCTCGTGACGGTCTCGCGATGGTCCAGTTCGTTGCGGCACAAGGGTGATTCGCCCGTTTCACGTTTGATTTGCGGAATATATCTGCCTAACGTGCGAAAAAGCTTGAACACATTCGTTCCAGCAATGCCTGCGAAGGGGAAGACGTGAACAAGGCGCAACTCGTAGAGGCGATTGCCGACCGGCTTGGCGGCCGCCAGCAGGCCGCCGACGCGGTCGATATCGTGCTCGACGCCATTATCCGCGCGGTGGTCGCGGGCGAGCGGGTCTCGGTGACCGGCTTCGGCTCGTTCGAGAAGGTCGACCGGCCGGCCAGGTACGCGCGCAACCCGCAGACCGGGGAGCGGGTGCGGGTCAAGAAGACCTCGGTGCCGCGCTTCCGCGCCGGTCAGGGGTTCAAGGACCTGGTGGCCGGCACGAAGAAGCTTCCCAAGAACGATGTCGCCGTGAAGAAGGCGCCCAAGGGCAGCCTCACCGGTGGCGCGCCGGCCAAGAAGACGACCAAGAAGGCCGCGACGGTCAAGAAGGCGGTCGCCAAGCGGGCCACGGCCGCCAAGAAGGCCACCGCGAAGAAGACCACCACTGCCAAGAAGGGCACCGCGAAGAAGACCACCACCGCCAAGAAGGGCACGGCCAAGAAGGCCCCCGCCAAGAAGACGACGGCCAAGAAGGCGCCGGCCAAGCGAGGCTCCTCCCGCTCCGCCGCCAAGAAGGCCACCGCGCGTCGCAGGTGACGGCCTCGGCGCGCGGCCACCCCCGCGGGCCGGTCTCCTTCCGGGAGCCCGGCCCGCCGTCGTTCCGGCCCACCCGGCGAGCCCCTATGCTCGGCCGCATGCAGGCCACCGCGTACACCTACGACCCCGAGACCCGATCCGGCAGCGTGCTCCTCGACGACGGCACCCCGCTGGAGTTCGGCGCCGCCGCCTTCGACGCGGGCGGGCTGCGACTGCTGCGCCCCGGTCAGCGGGTGCGGATCGAGGTGACCGGCGAGGGCGCCGGGCGCGTCGTCACCTTCCTGACCCTGCAGACGCTCTGAGGCCGGCCGGCGCCGTCAGGGTCCGCACCGCCGCCGCCGTGCGCGGCCCCACGCCGAGCGCCAGGGCGTCGCGCAGATCGTCGCCCGTGTCCACGTCCCGCCGAACGCTTTCGACCTCGGCGAGCAGGAGTTCGGTCGCACCCGATGCGGAGTGCCGTGCCCGGGACGGTCCGCCGAACCCTGGGTCAAGGGGCATTCCGGGTGTCGCCGCGAGCAACGTTGTACCCACCCCGGCGGCGTCGGCGAGAAAGCTGCGGGGCTGTCTCCCCGCCGCCGCGAGCACCCGGGCGAGTTCCAGCGGCCGGAGCGTCGGCAGGTCGGCGTTGAGCGCGGCCACGGCCGCGCCCGGATCCTCCGCGCGCGCGATCCGCTCGCCGTGCCCCAGCGCCGCGTTGAGCCCGCGGCCCGGCAGGTCGGGCGCGGTGCTCGCGCCGAGCGCCGTCAACCGCTCGGTGGCCAGCGGGTCATCGGTCACCACCAGCACCTTCCGCACGAGTGGGCAGGTCAGCGCGGCCGCCACCGTGTCCTCGGCGAAGGCGAGCGCGAGCGAGGGCCGCAGGGTCTCCCCGGCCACCGGGGCCAGCCTGCTCTTGGCCAGGCGCAGCGGTTTGAGCGGGACGACCAGTGTCCAGCCGAGCCCATCCATGTCACGCACGGTGCCATTCTTCCCTTCCTCGCGGGTTCCGGTCCCTCGGTGCGGCCCCGGCGAGATGCCGGTGCGCCGGCTGCCGCCGGCGGTCGGAGGCCCACGCATTAGGGTGCAAACTTGGACCGTCGCGGCGGCGGACCGAGCCGCTGGACAGCCCTACACCCCGGGGCGACACTTGTGCGACTGTCCGCAGCGGACCGCGCCGGAGCAGTGCAAGAGGAGATGGTGTCCGAGTGTCTCGCCGCAGAATCGGCTTCTGGTACCGACTGGCCGCATTTCTGGTAAAACCGACGATGATGGTGCTCTTCAAGCGGGACTGGCGGGGAATGGAACATATTCCCGCTGAGGGTGGATTCATCACCGCGGTGAATCACAACTCCGTTCTCGACCCCTTCTCCTACGCGCACTTCCAGTACAACACCGGGCGAGTCCCCAGATTCCTGGCCAAGGACAGCCTGTTCAACAGGGGGGTGGCCGGCCACTTCATGCGCCGCACCGGGCAGATCCCCGTCTACCGTGAGACCTCCGACGCCGCCGACGCGTTCCGCGCCGCCGTCGACGCGGTGCGCGCCGGCGAGTGCGTCACCTTCTACCCCGAGGGCACCCTGACCCGCGATCCCGGGCTCTGGCCGATGCAGGGCAAGACCGGCGCCGCCCGCGTCGCGCTGGCCACCCGTGCCCCCGTCATCCCCATCGCCCAGTGGGGCGCCCACGAGGCCGTGCCCCCTTATGCCAAGGAGCGCAAGTTCCGCCTCTTTCCCCGCAAGACGCTGGTCGTCGTCGCCGGCATGCCCGTGGATCTGGGCGAGTTCTACGACCAGGAGCCGACGACCGAGGTGCTGCGCGAGGTGACCGACCGGATCATGGACGCCGTCACCGCGCTGCTCGCCGGCATCCGTGAGGAGAACCCGCCGGCGGAGCGCTATGTTCACCGCAGTACATCGGCCGAGCGGCGCGGCTCACGGGGCGCGCCTGGGGAGGAGAAAGCGGAGTGACACGCGTCGCCGTCTACGGCACCGGATCCTGGGGTACCGCATTCGCCCTCGTCCTGGCGGACGCGGGCTGCGAGGTGACGCTGTGGGCGCGCCGTCCCGAACTTGTGGCGGCGGTCAACACCACCAGGACCAACCCGGAGTACCTGCCGGGCGTCCGGCTGCCGGAGGCGGTCACCGCCACCGCCGACCCCGCCGAGGCGGCGCGCGGCGCCGAGTTCGCCGTGCTCGCCGTCCCCTCCCAGACCCTGCGCGGCAACCTGGCCGGCTGGCGGGGACTGCTGGCCCCCGACACCGTGCTCGTCTCGCTGATGAAGGGCATCGAACTCGGCACGGCGAAGCGGATGAGCGAGGTCATCGAGGAGGTGGCCGGGGTCGGTCCTGACCGGGTGGCCGTACTCTCAGGGCCCAACCTGGCGGCCGAGATCGCCGACCGCCAGCCGGCAGCGTCCGTCGTCGCCTGCGCCGACGAGGCCGTCGCCAAGCGTCTCCAGGCCGCCTGCCACACCCCTTACTTCCGGCCGTACACCAACACCGACGTCGTCGGCTGCGAGCTGGGCGGCGCCGTCAAGAACGTCATCGCGCTCGCGGTCGGCATCGCCGACGGCATGGGCCTCGGCGACAACACCAAGGCATCCCTGATGACCCGCGGCCTCGCCGAGATCAGCCGGCTCGGGCTCGCCATGGGCGCCGACGCCCTCACCTTCGCCGGCCTCGCCGGGATGGGCGACCTCATCGCCACCTGTTCCTCCCCGCTCTCCCGCAACCACACCTTCGGCACCAACCTCGGGCGCGGGATGACGCTCGAGGAGACCATCGCCGTCACCCGGCAGACCGCCGAGGGCGTCAAGTCCTGCCGCTCCGTCCAGGATCTGGCGCGCCGTCACGGCGTCGACATGCCGCTGACCGAGACGGTGGTCCGCATCGTGCACGAGGGCACCTCGCCCCAGGTGGCGGTGCAGGAGCTGATGTCGCGAACCGCCAAGGCCGAGCAGCACTGACGACGGCCATCGCGTTAGGTAGCCTCAGGGGGTTATGAGCAGCGAGACCTCCCCCCAGAGCCCGAACGCCAAGCCGCGCGTCGCCGTCGTGTTCGGCGGGCGCAGCTCCGAGCACGCCATCTCCGTGGTCACCGCGGGCGCCGTGCTGCGCGCCATCGACCGCACCCGCTACGACGTGCTGCCCATCGGCATCACCACGGACGGCCGTTGGGCGCTCACGGCCGACGACCCCGAACGGATGGCGATCGCCGAGCGGACGCTGCCCAGCGTCGAGCAGATCGCCGAGCCGGGCAGCGGGGACGTGGTGCTGCCGGTCGCGCCCGGCCGGCGCGAGGTCGTCTACTCGGAGGCCGGCTCGGTGCCGAAGGACCTCGGCGACGTCGACGTCGTGTTCCCCATGCTGCACGGCCCCTACGGCGAGGACGGCACCCTGCAGGGACTGCTCGAACTGGCGGGCGTCCCCTACGTCGGCTCCGGGGTGCTGGCGTCGGCGGTCGGCATGGACAAGGAGTACATGAAGCGGGTCTTCACCTCCTTCGGCCTGCCGGTCGGCCCCTACCTGGTGGTGCGGCCCCGCGAGTGGGAGGCGGACCGGGCGGGCGCCCTCGCCAGGATCAGCGAGTTCGCCGGGGAGCACGGCTGGCCGCTGTTCGTGAAGCCGGCGCGGGCCGGTTCCTCGATGGGCATCTCCCGGGTCACGGCCGCGGCCGACCTGCCGGCGGCCGTCGAGGAGGCCAGGCGGCACGACCCCAAGATCATCGTGGAGTCGCTGCTGCGGGGGCGGGAGATCGAGTGCGGGGTGCTGGAGTTCGAGGACGGCCCGCGGGCGAGCCTGCCGGCCGAGATCCCGCCGGTCTCCAGTCACGACTTCTACGACTTCGAGGCCAAGTACATCGACTCGGCCGACGGCATCGTGCCGGCCCCGCTGACCCCCGAGGAGACGTCCCGCGTCCAGGCGCTGGCGGTCCGCGCCTTCGAGGCGGCCTCCTGCGAGGGTCTGGTCCGGGCGGACTTCTTCCTGCAGGAGAACGGCGAGTTCGTCATCAACGAGATCAACACGATGCCGGGGTTCACGCCGATCTCGATGTTCCCGCGCATGTGGGAGGCGAGCGGCGTCAGCTACCCGGAACTTGTCGACCACCTCATCCAGACGGCGCTCCGCCGCGCGACCGGCCTGCGCTGACGCTGGCGCTGTGCCTCGGCGGCGGTCCGCAGGGCCCGGCTCGGCGGCTTCGCCGCCACGAGCCGGGCCCTGCGGCCGTGCTGCCCTGCGGCCGTGCTGGCCTGCGGCCGTGCTGGCCTGCGGCCGTGCTGGCCTGCGGCCGTGCTGGCCTGCGGCCGTGCTGGCCTGCGGCCGTGC
>NZ_JBHXFJ010000109.1:0-13142 GCF_042722465.1 Streptomyces sp. NPDC127098 | reverse complement strand
GTTGGTGCCCGAGCTCACCTGCGCGGAGAACGTGGCGCTGCCGCTGCGTCTCACCGGCACCCCCCGCAAGGCCGCTCGGGGACGCCGCCGACGGCGGTGGCCACCAGCGGCACGCCCCGCCGCAACGCCTCCTGCGCCAGCGGCGCCCGGCCGGCCCACTCGACGACCAGCAGCGCGGCGTCGGCCACGGGCAGCAGCCGGGCGGCGTCGTCGCCCCGCCCGAGCAGCAGCACCGGCAGCCGCTCCCGGTCGATGCGGCGCTGCAGCAGCGCCCGGTCGGGACCCTCGCCGGCGATGACGAGCAGCGGCGGCGGTTGCAGCGACCGCCAGGATCGGGCCGCTGCGAGCAGCACGGCCAGGCTGCGCTCGCGCTCCAGACGGGTCGCGGTGACCAGCAGCGGTCGGCCCATGGCGCCGAGCTCGGCCCGCACCTTCGCCGGGTCGGGCTCACGCTCGGCCGGCCCCTGGCTCTCGCCCTCGGTGCGCTGCGCCGGCAGCGCGACGGGCGCGAGGCGCGCGTCGCGCGCTCCACGGCGGCGTGCGCGGCCGACGAGGTCCGAGGTGGCGCCGAGCACCACCGTGGCGGCGCGGGCCACCAGGTGCTCGGTCACGGCCCTCAGCTGGGCGCGCAGCCCGGGCGTGGTGGAGCGGGTGTGCCAGGTGACGATCAGCGGGGTGTCGCGGCGACGCAGCGCGAGGGTGGCGAGCAGCCCGGCCCGCATGCCGTGCGCGTGCACCAGGTGCGCGTCGGCACTGACGGCCCGCAGCAGCACAGCGGCCTCGACCCGGGTCCGCATCGGGACGGGCACGAAGCGGGCACCGGCCCGCGTGAAGTCGTAGCGCCGCTCCGCCGACGGCGGGGCGCAGACGGTGACGCGCAGCCCGCGCGCCACCAGACCGGCCGACAGCGACCGCACGTGCGCCCCGGTGCCGGCGCTACCGCCACCGAGCACCTGCACCACGTGCAACGTCCCCCGCCCACCGATCCCGCTCACACCGCCCACTCCCCGCCGGCGGCCTGCTCGGCCCGAGCCGGCCGCCGGGGGCGACCGCTGGCCGAGACGACGCACCTGGTACCCGCTCGGCGGCACGCGCCGGCCCCCGCGGCCATGGGCCGGGGGCCGTGCGCAGCCATGGCGCCGACCCGGTCGCCCGAGGCGCCGCCACGCGCGGCGTCCGGCCGTGCGACAGGCCGAGGGCCGTGTCCGGCACCGGCGGGAGCCACACGAGCCATCGGCCAGGCGCCCCGCCTGCCGCGCACCGCGCGGCCGACACAGGGCTCGCCTGCGGCCCGGGCCCCACCGGCGGCCCCCCGCGCCCGCAGAGGCCGTCGCGACAGCCCATCCTTCACGACCCGGCGGCCAAGCAGGACCACGCCAGCGGCCCCTCGCGGGCCCCCGGCCACAGGCCCGGCGCCATGGGCGGACTCCGGCCGCTCGACGCGGCCAAAGGCACCGGCCGCAGGCCAGACGCCCCGAAGGGCCGAACGCCTGCCGCGCGACACGCGACGACCGGGCACGACGCCAAACCCGCCGGCCATGGCCGCGGCAGCGACGCGCGGGGGCCGTCGCCAAGGCCCGGGCGGCCCTAGCCCATCGCTCACGGCAACCTCTCGTTCGCTGGGGGTGGAACGGCGTCCAGAATGCCAGGCGCCCGCCGCATCACGGTAGCGGCCACCACCCGCTCGGGTTAGGGCTCGGTTCGGTGCCCGAGCCGGGCGGCCGTGGCCAGCAGCTCCTCCGCGTGGGCCCGGGCCAGCTCGGAGTCCTCCTGGCCGGCCAGCATCCGCGACAGCTCCCGCACCCGGCCCTCGCCGTGCACGGACCGCACCCCGCTGCGCGTGACCGAGCCGTCGCTGGTCTTCTCGACGACCAGGTGCCGGTCCGCGAACGCCGCCACCTGCGGCAGGTGGGTCACGACCACGACCTGCGCGGAGTCGGCGAGCTTGGCGAGCCGCCGGCCGATCTCCACGGCCGCCTTGCCGCCGACGCCGGCGTCGACCTCGTCGAAGAGGTACGTCGGCACCGGCGCCGCGTCCGCGAACACCACCTCGACGGCCAGCATCACCCGGGACAGCTCGCCGCCCGAGGCGCCCTTGGCGATGGGCCGGGCGGGGGCGCCCGGGTGCGGGGCGAGCAGCAGTTCCACCTCGTCGGCGCCGTGCGGGCCGAGCGCCACCGCGCGGCCGTCGATCTCGACCGCCGTGTCGTCGCCCGGCGTGGCGTCCTGCTGCCGGACCGCCACCTGGATGCTGGCGTGGGGCATGGCGAGCTGGGTCAGCTCCTCGGTGACGGCGTCGGCGAAGCGCTTGGCGGCCTCGGTCCTGGCCTGGCTGAGCTCCCGTGCCTGCTCGGTGATGGTGGCGCGCAGGGCGTCCCGTTCCGCGGTGAGCTCGCCGATGCGGTCGTCGTCGCCGTCCAGCTCGGCGAGCCGGGCGGCGCCACGCTCGGCCCAGGTGAGCACGGCCTGGGTGCCGTCCTGGCCGGCGGCCGGCTCGGCGTACTTGCGGATCAGGTGGCTGAGGACGGCGCGCCGCTCCTCGACGGCGGCGAGCCGCAGCGGGTCGGCGTCCAGGCCGTCGGCGTAGCCGGCGAGGTCCTGCGCGACGTCGGCGAGCAGGATGCCGACCTCGCCGAGCCGTTCCGCGAGCTGGGCGACGGCCGGGTCGTGGCCGCTGACGCCCTGGAGCGCGCGGTGGGCGCCGGCGACCAGGGTGCCGGCGTCGTTGCCGCCCGGGTCGGCCGGGTCGCCGGCCAGCGCGGTGTGCGCGGCGGCCGCGGCGGAGGCCAGGGCCTCGGCGTGGCCGAGGCGGCCGGCCTCGGCCGCCAGCTCGACGTCCTCGCCTGGCCGGGGGTCGGCGGCGGCGATCTCGTCGAGGCCGAAGCGCAGCAGGTCGGCCTCCTGGGCGCGCTCGCGGGCGCGGGTGGTCAGCTCGGCGAGGACGGTGCCGACCTCGCGCAGCCGCCGGTAGGTCTCCTGGTAGGCAGCGAGTGACCGGGCGACGGCCTCCCCGGCGTAGCGGTCGAGCGCCTGCCGCTGTCTGGCGGGGCGCAGCAGCCCCTGCTGGTCGGTCTGGCCGTGCACCGCGATCAGTTCCTCGCCGAGCTCGGCGAGCAGCCCGGCCGGTACCGACCGGCCGCCGACGTGGGCGCGGGAGCGGCCCTCCGCCGAGACGGTGCGGCTGACCAGCAGCGCGCCGTCGTCCAGCTCGGCGCCGGCCTCCTCGGCCCGGCGGGCGGCCGGGGCGTCCGGCTCCACGGTGACGCGGCCCTCGACGACGGCGGCCTGGGCTCCCACCCGTACGTAGCCGGCGTCCGCGCGGCCACCGAGCAGCAGGCCGAGACTGGTGACGACCATGGTCTTGCCCGCGCCGGTCTCACCCGTCACCGCGGTGAAGCCGGAGGACAGCTCGACGACAGCGTCGTCGATCACGCCCAGGCCCTTGATCCGCATCTCCTCCAACACGGATACGACCATACGAGGTTCGCGGGGTCGCTGGCGACGACGGCCCCCACACTTCCGAGCCGGAGGCTCAGCGCGGGGCGCCCCGCCAGCCGGCCACCGGCAGCGCGAACTTGGCGACGAGACGGTCGGTGAACGGCGCGTGGTGCAGCCGGGCGAGCCGGACGGGGACGGCGCCCCGCCGCACCTCGACGCGCGCCCCTGGTGGCAGGTCGACGGTGCGGCGCCCGTCGCACCACAGCACGCCGGAACGGGTGTTGGGCCGCACCTCGACGGCGAGCACCGAGTCGGGGGCGGTGACCAGCGGCTTGGCGAACAGCGCGTGGGCGCTGATCGGCACCATCAGCAGCGCCTCGACCTCGGGCCAGACGATGGGGCCGCCGGCGGAGAACGCGTAGGCGGTGGATCCGGTGGGGGTGGCGCAGACCACGCCGTCGCCGCCGAACCCGGAGACGGGGCGGCCGTCGACCTCGAGCACGACCTCCAGCATCCGCTCCCTGGCGACCTTCTCGACGGACGCCTCGTTGAGCGCCCAGTCCTCGTGCACGACGGTGCCGTCACTCAACACGGTGACATCGAGGGTCATCCGCTCCTCCACCTCGTAGGAGCGGGTGACGACGCGGTCCACGACCTGGTCGAGGTCGTCGCGCTCGGCTTCGGCGAGGAAGCCGACGGTGCCGAGGTTGACGCCGAGCATCGGCACCCCTGAGGCGCGGGAGAACTCGGCGCCGCGCAGCAGCGTGCCGTCGCCGCCGAGCACCACGAGCAGCTCGCAGCCGTCCAGCACGCCGCGGGTCTGGTCCTTCTCGTCCACGGTGACGCGCTCGACGCTGGCCGGCAGCGGCAGGTCGACGGCCTCCTCGTCGAGGACGCGGACGCCGAGGCCGTGCGCGAGCAGGCCCTGCACGACGAGTTCCGCGCTTCGGACCGCGGCGGGCCGGCCGGTGTGCGCGAGCAGGAAGACGGTGCGGGCTTCGGGTCTGCTGGTCCCGGTTCTGACAGTCACTGCGGCCCCTCTGTCACGGCGCGGTCGACGTCGGCCGGGTCGAGTGCGGGCGCCCCGGCACGCAGCCAGAGAAAGTATTCAACATTGCCGGAGGGTCCCGGCAGCGGGCTGGCGACGACGCCGAGCACGCCGAGCCCCAGCTCGGCGGCCTGTCCCGCGACGGTGGTGACGGCCTCGGCGCGCAGCGCCGGGCTGCGCACCACGCCGCCGCTGCCGAGGCGTTCCCGGCCGACCTCGAACTGCGGCTTGACCATGAGCACCAGGTCGGCGTCGGGCGCGGCGCAGCGGGTGAGGGCGGGCAGCACCAGGCCGAGCGGGATGAACGACAGGTCGCCGACCACCAGGTCGACGGGTTTGCCGTCGATGGTGTCGAGCGTCAACTCGCGTACGTTGGTGCGGTCCTTGACGGTGACGCGGGCGTCGGCGCGCAGGTTCCAGGCGAGTTGACCGTACCCGACGTCGACGGCGATGACCTCGGCGGCGCCGGCGCGCAGCAGGACGTCCGTGAAGCCGCCGGTGGAGGCGCCCGCGTCGAGGGCGCGGCGGCCGGTGACGCGCAGTCCGCGGGGCGTGAAGGCGGCCAGCGCGCCGGCGAGCTTGTGGCCGCCGCGTGAGACGTAGCCGGGGTCGGCGTCGTCCGCGCGGACCACGAGGGCGGCGCTGGTGGCGACCTGGGTGGCGGGCTTGGCGGCGACCGCGCCGTTGACGGTGACACGGCCGGCGTCGATGAGCTCGCGTGCGTGCTCGCGGGATCGGGCCAGCTTGCGGCGCACGAGTTCCGCGTCAAGGCGGCTGAGGCGTCGCTGGGTCGCTGCTGCCACGGGGGGTTCAGCTCCTGGTGGTGTGCGGGGGTCCTGGCACGGGCGGGCCGGCCGGCTGGTCGAGCGCGGCCAGGGTCTCGCGCAGGCCGCGGTGCACATCCTCGTACACCTCCAGATGCCCGGGGACGGCGAGGTGGTCGGCGTCGGCCAACCTGACCAGGTGGGCGTCCACGCCGCCGTTTCCTGTGGGTCGCGTCCCGACGCCGAGCGGGCGCGGTCCCTCGTCCTCGGGTTCCTGCTCCTGCCTGGGCTCCTGGGGCTCTTCCATGGCCCCGACGCTACCCGCTGATCACCCGGCGGGACCGACGCGCCGCCGGAACGACCAGCGGGGTGCCGGATGGCCGCGACCGGTGTGGCCGAACTCGCCACCCGCCTTGGCGATGACCCGCTGGTCGTACGCCAACGTGACCCGCTCGGCCCGCAACCGGGGTTCCGACACCTCTCGCACGCCGTCTCCTTCTCGCTCCGCCCGGGTCATACCCGTCCGGCCCTTCGTTCCGTGACGAGCAGCCACCACGCCGACGGGCAACTGCCGCTCGGCGAAGGTCTACTGGGCCAGCGGGTCGGCGGCCACCGTGAGCAGCGCGCCCATCAGGCCGGCCGGCAGCGCGTTGGGTCCCGCGGCGCGGGTGAGCCGGCGAGCCAGTTGCGGCGAGGTGAGCGCGACGGGCCCGGCCGCCGCCGTGGCCAAGGCCGCGAGCAGCCGGGTCCGCTGGACCCGCACGCCGAGGGCGGCCGCGGTCTCGTCCCCCATCGCCAGCATCCGCAGCGGCCGGCCCAGGGCGAGCACCGGCGGCCAGAACTGAGCCCAGTCGCGGCCGTCGAGGGAGCCGGTCAGCCACAGCACGGCGCGGGCGGCGTCCGCCATGTCGGCGCGGGTGAGCAGGTAGCCGTTGACGGCGCCGCAGGCAAGGCACGCCGCAGGCGCCAAGGTACGGCCACGGCCGCCACCACCTCGGCACCCACGGCCGAGCGCCGCAGGCGAACCGCCCCCGCAGGCGTCAGTGGACGCCCCCGGCCGGGCGGAGCCAGGTCACGGACGGCCGGCCACCGCCAACCCCGCCCCTCCCCCGTCCGCTCAATCCCAGGCCCCTTCGAGGCCCTCGCCGCGCCAGGGGCGTCCCGTCGACCAGGCCGCCCCGCACAGCGCCCGCAGGCCGTCGATCGGTGCGCCCTCGCCCTCGAGGCGCAGCTCGTCGCCCGCCACGAACGCCCGCCACCCGCCGCAGTGCCACCCGCCGCCGGCTCGCACCTCGGGGTGCGGGGCCAGCAGGCCCCGCAGGTCGTCGGCCACATACGTCGGCCGGTGGTCGGGGCGTGCCGCGAGCAGTTGGGCCACGTCCGTCACCCCGGTCATCACCAGCAGCGAGTCGACGCCGCCCGCGTGGGCCCCCTCGATGTCCGTGTCGAGCCGGTCGCCGACGACCAGCGGCCGCCGCGCGCCCGTCCGCAGGATCGACTCACGGTGCATCGGCGGCCGCGGCTTGCCCGCGACCTGTGGTTCGACCCGGCCCCCGGAGGCGATCCGTACCGCCTCCACCGCCGCGCCGTTGCCCGGCACGATGCCCCGGCCGCTGGGGATGGTCAGGTCGGTGTTGGACGCGAACCACGGTACGCCCCGGTTGACGGCGATCGCCGCCTCCGCGATCACCCCCCACGGCAGCTCGGGCCCGCCGTAGCCCTGCACCACCGCCGCGGGCTCGTCGTCCGCCGAGTCCACGGGGCGCAGTCCACGTTCGGCGAGCGCCACCCTGAGCCCCTCCCCACCCGCGCACAACACCCGTGCACCGGCCGGCAGTTGCTCGGACATCAGCCGGGCCACGGCCTGCGCGGAGGTCACCACCTCGCCGGGCTCGGCGGCCACGCCGAGGCGGGAGAGGTGCGCGGCGACGGTCTCCGGCGTGCGGGCCGCGTTGTTGGTGACGTAGGCCAGCCGCATGCCGACCTCCCGCGCCGCCCGCAGCGAGTCCACGGCGTGCGGCACCGCCTCGCCACCCGCGTAGACGACCCCGTCGAGGTCGAGCAGCGCGGTGTCGTAGACCTCGTGGAGCGGCCGCGCGCAGCCGCGCGGCGCCGTGTCGGGCACGGTTCCCTCGCCCGTCCCGTCAACGCTGTCAACCATCATCCTCAGCTCATCTCCCGTGGTCCGCACGGCACTACGATGCGGGGATGCACGCCGCCGGCCTGGACCTCGCCCCGTTCCGCGCGCTCCGTTACGCGCCCGAGCGGGTCGGCAACCTCGCCGACGTGATCTCGCCCCCGTACGACGTCGTGGTACGGCCGGACGAGCAGCGTGATCTGGAGACCTCTGACCCGCACAACATCGTCCGCCTGATCCTGCCACGCACCCCGGAGCGCGCCGCCGCCACCCTCCGCGAGTGGCGGGCGGCCGGTGTCCTGGTGACCGACCCGAGGCCCGCGCTCTACGTGTACGAGCAGCGCGCCGCCGGCCGGCCGCCGCAGCGCGGCCTCATGGGGGCCCTGCGGCTGACGCCGCCGCACGAACGCACGGTGCTGCCGCACGAGGACGTGATCCCGGAGGTGGTCGCCGAGCGCGCCGCGCTGGCCCGGGCCACCGAGGCCGACCTCGAGCCGCTGCTCCTCGCCTACCGCGGCGCCCCCGACGACACGGCCGTGCCCGCGCTCATCGAGCGGGTCACGGCGGGCCCGCCGCTGCTCGCCACGCCCACCGACGACACCACCGAGCACCGGATCTGGGCCGTCGACGACCCGGCCGAGATCGCCGCGGCCCGCGCCGAGCTGGCCCGGCACCGGGCGCTGATCGCCGACGGTCACCACCGCTGGGCCACCCGGCTGCGGCTCGCCGCGGAGCACGACGGCCGGGCGCCCTGGGACCGCGGCCTGGTGCTCCTGGTGGACACCGCCCGGCACCCGCTGCGGGTCAACCCGATCCACCGGGTGCTGACCGGGCTGCCGCCCGCCGAGGCGCTGGCCGCCGCCGGCACGGCGTTCCGGGTCCGATCCGTGACGGGGCCGCTGGAGGCCGCACTGGGCGTGCTCGGCGAGGCGTCGGGCAACGCCTTCCTGCTGGCCGCGGACGGCGCCTTCCACCTGCTCGACCACCCGGATCCCGCGCTGCTCGCCCGCACCGTGCCGACCGACCGGCCGCCCGCCTGGCGCACGTTGGACGCGACGGTGCTCGACGCCGTGCTGCTCGGCGAGGTGTGGCGCCCTCCCCCCGGCCGCCCGCCGCTGCGGGCCCGGTACCTGCACAGCGCGACCGCCGCCGTGGCGCAGGCGGCCGGATCGGCCGACGGTTTCGCGGTACTGATGCGCGCGGCGCGGGAAGACACCGTGCGGGCCCTCGCCGAGGCGGGCGTCACGATGCCGCACAAGTCGACCTCGTTCGGGCCCAAGCCGGCCACGGGTCTGCTGCTGCGGGACCTCCATGACGCGGGTGACGAGCCCGACCCGATTGTCGCGCGAATTTAGGTTAGGCTAACCTCACTTCCAGTTTGCTGTCGCACCTGGGAGCCCCATGAGCACCACCGTCTTCGCCCGACACGACGAACGGCTCGGTCAGTTCACCCTCCGCCTCGTCGACCCCGCCGCCGACGCGGAGCTGCTGCACCGCTGGCTCACCCACCCCAAATCCGTCTTCTGGCTCATGCAGGACGCCGAACTCGACGACGTCCGCAAGGAGTTCGAGAGCATCGCCGCCGCCACCTCCCACCATGCCTACCTGGGCCTGCACAACGGCGAGCCGGCCTTCCTGGTCGAGGTCTACGACCCGGCCCACGACGCGGTCGGCACCGCCTACCCGGTCCAACCCGGCGACATCGGCATGCACTTCCTGGTCGCCCCCACGGACGCCCCGCTCCACGGCTTCACCCTCGCCGTGATCACCACCGTGATGGAACTGCTCTTCGCCGATCCCGCCAACCGCCGCGTGGTGGTCGAACCCGACGCCCGCAACAAACCCGTCCACGCCCTCAACGCCGCCGTCGGCTTCCACGTCGAGCGCACCGTCCCGCTGCCCGGCAAGGACGCCCATCTCAGCTTCTGCACCCGCGAACAGTACGAGGCCGCGCGGGCGGCCACGGCAGCCCCCCAGGAGTGAACCGCATGACCGTCCCCCACGAAGCCGTCGCCCACCTCACCCCCGAGCTCTGGCAGCGCGCCAACCGCCTGCTGATACGCAAGGCGCTCGCCGAGTTCTCGCACGAGCGCCTGTTGACCCCCGAGCCACGCCCCGACGGCCGCCACACGGTGCTCGCCGACGACGGCACCACCGCCTACCACTTCGCCGCCCGCCGACTCGCCCTCGACCACTGGCTGGTCGAGGGCGACTCCGTCACCCGCGAACGCGACGGCGTGCCACTCCCCCTCGACGCCCTCGACTTCTTCCTCGACCTGCGCGGTGCCCTCGGCCTCAGCGACGACGTCCTCCCCGTCTACCTGGAGGAGATCACCAGCACCCTCGCCGGCAGCGCCTACAAACTCGCCGCCCCGCACCTCCCCGCCGCCGAGCTGGCGAGCCGCGACTTCCAGACCATCGAGGCCGCCATGACCGAGGGCCACCCCTGTTTCGTGGCCAACAACGGCCGCCTCGGCTTCGACGCCGCCGAGTACCGCGCCTACGCCCCCGAGGCCGGCGCCCCGGTCCGGCTCGTCTGGCTCGCCGCCCGCCGCGACCTGGCCACCTTCACCGCCTGCGCCGACCTCGACTACGAGACCCTGGTCGCCGGCGAACTCGCCCCCGGGACCCGCCGCCGCTTCGCCGACCGGATGGCCGCGCTCGGCCTCGACCTCGCCGACTACTACCTCATCCCCGTCCACCCCTGGCAGTGGTGGAACCGGCTCTCCGTCACCTTCGCCGGCGAGGTCGCCAGGCAGCACCTGGTCTGCCTCGGCGAGGGCGACGACGCCTACCGCGCCCAGCAGTCCATCCGGACCTTCTTCAACACCGACGCCCCCGACAAGCACTACGTGAAGACCGCGCTCTCGGTGCTCAACATGGGCTTCCTGCGTGGCCTCTCCGCCGCCTACATGCGCGCCACGCCGGCCATCAACGACTGGCTCGCCGGAGTGATCGCCGAGGACGAGCTCCTCACCCGCGCCGGCTTCTCGATCATCCGCGAGCGCGCGGCCATCGGCTACCACCACCGGCACTACGAGGCCGCCACCGAGAAGGGCTCGCCCTACCGCAAGATGCTGGCCGCGCTGTGGCGCGAGAGCCCGGTGCCCACCCTGCGCCCCGGCGAGCGGCTGGCCACGATGGCCTCGCTCCTCCACACCGACCGCGAGGGCGGCTCGTTCGCCGCCGCGCTGATCGCCGAGTCGGGACTGCCCGCCGAGGTCTGGCTACGCCACTACCTCGACGCGTACCTCACCCCGGTGCTGCACTGCCTCTACGCCTACGACCTGGCCTTCATGCCGCACGGCGAGAACGTCATCCTCGTCCTGGAGAACGGCGTGCCCAGGCGCGTCGTCATGAAGGACATCGCCGAGGAGATCGTGGTGATGAGCGCCGAGCAGCCGCTGCCCCCGGAGGTGGAACGGATCCGCGCCGACGTCCCCGACGACCTCTGGGCACTCTCCGTCTTCACCGACGTGTTCGACTGCTTCCTCCGCTTCCTCAACGGCGTTCTCGTCGAGAACGACCTGCTGGGCGAGGACACCTTCTGGGCGACCGTCGCCGCCTGTGTCACCGACTACCAGCAGGCCGTTCCCGAGTTCGCGGAGAAGTTCAAACGGTTCGACCTGTTCACCGAGCGCTTCGCCCTGTCCTGCCTCAACCGTCTGCAGCTGCGGAACAACCGCCAGATGGTCGACCTCCAGGACCCGGCCGGCTCGCTGGTGCTGGCCGGCACGCTCGAGAACCCGATCGCCCGCTACGCCTGACCGCGCGGCTCCTCGTCGCCGTCCACGTCCTCGTCCTCGACATCCGCGTCGGGGTCGAGCGCGTCGACGAACTCGAGACCGTCCAGCTCGGCCAGCCGGTCCGAGGCGTCCGTGGTGCCGCCCTGGTCCGCCTCGGCGGCCTTGGCGAACCACTCACGCGCCTCGTCCTCCCGGCCGACGGCCAGCAGCGCGTCCGCGTAGGCGTACCGCAGCCGCGCCGTCCAGGGCTGGACGGAGCTGGAGGCCAGCTCGGGGCTCTGCAGCGTCACCACGGCCGCCTCCGGCTGCCCCATGTCGCGCCGGGCCCCGGCCGCCACCAGGCGCATCTCCACCTGGCCAGCCTTGTCGAGCTGACGGACCTCGGGCTCGCCGGCCATGGCCAGCGCACGCTCGGGACGCCCGATGCCACGCTCGCAGTCGGCCATGATCGGCCACAGGTGCACCGAGCCGGTCATCCGCCGGGCGGCCCGGAACTCCGTCAGCGCCTCGGCGTACTTGCCCACGCCGTACGAGGCGAAGCCGGCCGCCTCACGCACGGCGCCCACCCGCGAGGCGAGCCGCAGCGCGGCCCGCGAGTAGCCGTAGGCACGCTCGGCGTCCTCATCGAGCAGCCTGGCCACCATCACCAGGTTGCGGGCCACGTCGACGGCCAGGGTCTTGGGCAGGCTCATCAGCTCCTGCCGCACCGAACGGTCGATCTCGTCGCCGGTCACCTCGTCCGGGATCGGCAGCCGCTTGACCCGCTCCCGATCGCGGTCCCGAGTCAGCTCGGGACCGCGGCGAACGCCGTCCCGCCGGTATCCGCCACGCGGGCCGCCACGGTCGTCGCGCCGCCCACGGAAGTCCCGCCCGTCGCGACGCTCGCCGTCACGCTCCCGCCACGGCCGATCCTCCCGCCGGTACTCCCGACTTCCCGAACCACCGCCACCGTACCGGCGCTCCTCACGCGGCCGGTCGTCACGCCGGAACCTGTCATCCCGAGGCCGGTCATCCCTACGGAACCGATCCTCGCGCGAACGGTCGTCACGGGGGCGGTCGTCACGCCGAAACCTGTCATCCCGAGGCCGGTCGTCCCTACGGAACCGGTCGTCACGCGGACGGTCATCCCTACGGGGCCGGTCATCGCGGGGTCGGTCATCGCGCCGGAAACGGTCACCACGCGGACGGTCGTCACGGGGGCGGTCGTCACGCCGAAACCTGTCATCCCGAGGCCGGTCGTCCCTACGGAACCGATCCTCGCGCGGACGGTCATCCCTACGGGGCCGGTCATCGCGCCGAAAACGATCCTCCCTGGGGCGGTCGTCCCTGCGGAACCGGTCGTCACGCGGACGGTCGTCCCTACGGAACCCCCCGTCCCTCGGCCGGTCGTCACGCCGGAAGCCGCGGCCACCGCCGCCACCCGAGCCCGAACCGCCGCTGCCGTAGCCGGGACGCCGGTCGTCACGCCGGAAACCGGCACCGCCGCCTCCGCCCGGACGACCCCACCGGTCGTCGCGGGGCCGGTCGCCTCGCGGACGCTCGTCGCGCGCACGGTCATCACGGGGCCGGTCGTCACGACGGAAGCGGTCATCCCGCGGCCCGCCGGGTCCGCGACGTTCGCCGTTCCGACGTTCGCCGTCCCGCTCCCAGCGTGGCCGTGAGCCCTCGTCCCGCCGGCCCCACGAGCCACCACCCTGGCCATGACCGCCACGCCGGTCGCCTCGCCACTCGCCGCGGCCTTCACCGCGCTGATAGCCGCCTCGATCCCCATCACGCCGGGGCGCACGCGGCTCCCGCTCCGGTCGACCCTCCGACGATTCCGTCATGGCCGTGACTCCTGCCTTTCCTGCCCTACAAAAACAAAAAACCTCTGGTTCCCCAGCATGCACGCTGGGGAACCAGAGGTTCCAAAAGATTGTCCGGCGGCGACCTACTCTCCCACACGGTCCCCCATGCAGTACCATCGGCGCTGGCAGGCTTAGCTTCCGGGTTCGGAATGTAACCGGGCG
>NZ_JBHXFJ010000108.1:0-13247 GCF_042722465.1 Streptomyces sp. NPDC127098 | reverse complement strand
CATCCAGCGGCTCAACCATGACAGCCATACCCAGGGCCCCTGGGCCTCGCCGATCTTACGAGTGACCAGTTCAGACCCACATCAATAGATAGGACGCCCATGACCACCCGCACCCGAACCCGCCACGCCCGGCTCGCCGTTCCACCCCTCCTCGCCTCCGTCCTGCTGCTGCCCGCCTGTGGCGCGCAGGTCGAGCCGGCGGCCGATGGCGAGGGCCAGGCCGAGACCGTGACCGTGCCGCGCTGCGGCGAGGACGTCGAGTACCGCAGACCCGAACGTGCCGTCGTCTACGAGGGCGGCAGCGCGGACAAGCTGTTCGCCCTCGGCCTGACCGACCACGTCCACGGCTACGTCATGCCGCCGGCCAACCCGCCCGTCGAGGAGTCGCCCTGGGCCGAGGAGTACGCCCGGGTCGAGATGCTCAGCGACGACCTGCTCAACCGCGAACTCGTGGTCGACGCCGAGGCCGACCTCGTCGTCGCCGGCTGGCGGTCCGGCTTCAGCGACGAGCGCGGCATCACCCCCGAGATACTCGACGGCCTCGGCATCCAGAGCTTCATGCACAGCGAGACCTGCTACAACTACCCGGCCCACCCCGCCGAGTTCACCCCCTTCGAGGGCCTGTACCGGGACCTGGAACTCCTCGGCCGGATCTTCGGTGTCGAGGAGCGGGCCGAGCAGGTCGTCACCGAACTCCGCGACCGGGTCGCCGCCGTGGCGGAACAGACGCCCGAAGGCCGCCCGCCCCGCGTCTTCGTCTACGACTCCGGCACCGACCAGCCCTTCACCTCCGGCAACCAGGCCCCACCCCACGAGATCATCGACATCGCCGGCGGCGAGAACGTCTTCGCCGACCTCACCGACCGCTGGACCACGGTCAGTTGGGAGTCCGTGGTGGAGGCGGAACCCGAGGTGATCGTGGTCGTCGACTACGAGGACCAGCCCGTCGAGGAGAAGATCGAGTTCCTGCGGACCTCCCCCATCACCGCCGAACTCCCCGCCGTCCGTGACGACAACTTCCACGTCCTCGACTACAACGAGGCCATCAGCGGCCCCCGCATCGTCGACGGCGCCGAGGGCTTCGCCGAATACCTGCGCACCGCGGACCTCGACCTGGGGTAGCCACGTGGCCGCCGCGTGGCCGAGCGACCGACGCCTTACGAGGTTGTGCGCGATTGAGGTCGGGGCGTGTTGGCCTGGCGGGTTGCCGGCTTGGTGATCACCTTTCGGCGGTGCGGTCGGAGACCAGGCCAGCCACTGCCGCGTAGGTCTCGTCGAAGTACTCGCGACGTCCGATGTACCGCTGGAGGGCCCACTACTGCTTGTGTTCGCCGTTGGCCAGAGCGACGTAGACGTTCTCCGGCTCGTCCGCATCGTAGGGCGGAAGGGCCAGCAGTTGCAGGTGTTCCTGCTCGGGAAGGGTCACCGCCAGGTCCCGGTTGAGGAGGGCGAGAGCCCGGTCCCACCTGGGGGGTGCTCGCCTGGAGAGACGGACGGGGCTCGAGGTGGTCGAAAAGAGCACGCATGGGCACCATCCTCCGCCACGTGGCTTCGTTGATGTCTAGGGACAGCGTTTGTCGACGGTTTCCGGAGGCAGTTAGTGATCAACAAGCTCGGAGATGTCGAGGAGAAATGACGGCACTGTCGTGTCGGCGTAGCAGGATGTCGGTGTACAGGTCAACGTGTCCAACCGGGTACAGCCGAACGTGCACAGGTCCAAGGCGACGCTCAGGGATGGATCTCGGTTGTCTCGCAAATCGAGCGTCCACGATCGGCAGGACCGACGGCGTCCGTAGCATGGCAGCGCGTTCGCCCGTGAGATGGTTGCTGTCATGACAGTTGGCGCGCCGGGCAGCGAGGTTGTACTCGAGACGAGTCGCCTGCTGCTCAGACCTTGGCGGGTAGCCGAGGCTGTCGTCCAGCGTGAACTGTGGACCGAACGTGATCCACGAGTGCCGCCGCACCGCCGAATCGACGCGGACGGACACCCCACGGTCGCGGAGCTCGAGGATTCGATCCGCACCAACAAGGTGTGGTCGACCGGGTTGCTGGCGGTCGAACGGAAGGCCTCTCGTGACGTCATCGGCTACTGCGGGCTGGTCGACAGCGGGCGAGGGGCGGTAGGGGAACCGGAACTGGCATTCGAGCTGCTACGCCGAAGTTGGCGTCAGGGATACGCGACCGAGGCTTCGTTGGCGGTTCTGGAATGGGCGAGATCGTCTGGGTACGAACGTCTGTGGGCCACGGTCTGGGACTGGAACACCGCTTCTCGCCGAGTGCTGGCCAAGGTCGGGTTCACCGAGACCGATCGGAAGGAAGTGGACGCGGTGCACGGGACCAACCTGTTCACCACGAGACAGCTCTGACACGCCCGTAGCGGGCCATCCCGTAGGAGACGTCCGCCCCTTGCTCCTCGACCAGCCTGTGGAAGATCCGAGTGACCGGGTGCCGCTGCTCGCGAGGCGCATCCAGATCCGATCGCAGGATCTCGTCGATCACGGGCTTGAACGGATCCAGGCCGGTCGCCCGCGGCGGAAGCTTCTTGCGCGGCTCCGGCCAGGCCGAGTCCAACACCTTCCGCACCGTCCGCCACGTCACGCCGTGCTTGCGCTCAAACTCCCGCATAGACATGCCGTCGCGAGGGTCACGCCGGATCGCCGCGTACAGTTCGACCTTGGACATCTGCGGCATGACCAGCACCTTTCACCAAGAGCATCTCGATGCTGCCCTGGCAAGAGACCTAGCGAAACGGATCCGCACATCCACGTCGAGCGGAAGGTGATTCGGGCCGGCGCCGCCTTCCGCGGCGCGATCGCGTCGGCGTTGGGCCGCGTACCCGAAGCGCCGAGTGTCGTCACCACGGGTTGTGGGATCCGGGCCCCCTACGCGATGACCTCTCCCCGTCCGGAAAGCGTCACCTGCGCCCCGCCCGAGTGCCCGGCCACCAGCCGTTCATGCGGCGCCGCACGGAGCGGCGTCAACGACTTGGTCCCGTCCGCTGCGCCTCGGCCGGACCTTGCGGGAGCGGTCAACGCGTCATCGACGGATGGCAGGCGATATCCCAACAGGACTCCGCTGCCCTTCTCCTCCGAGTCGAGGTGCCCTCGCCCCCACCGACGGGAAGCGAGGGCGCCCTCGCGCCGTTGAGATCAGCAGGGCTCGCCGCTGCCGTAGTCGGAGAGCAGGTCGTCGCGGATCCACCCCGTGGCGCCGGTGGTGTCGTTGCGGACGTAGGTCCAGGTGTACCCGTCGTTACCCTCGGTGTAACAGTGGTAGTCGAGCCTGTGCGACGAGTAGGCGACGCCGTTGATGCCGCAGCTGGTGCTGCTGCCCGTGCGCATGTTGGCCCCGTTCGCGGACCTCACCCACGTGCTGTTGTCGCCGTCCGGGGCGCTGGTGCCGCAGGGCGCGTGCGCCTGCGCCGATCCGACCGGCCCCATGATGAGAGTGCCGGCCAGAGCCGCAACAGCCCCGACGCCTGCCATGACTCGCTTCTTCAAGGTCCCCTCCATACCTCGCAGTTACGCTGACGGCACATAGGGTTGCCGATGGCTCCTGGGGGTGAAAAGCGCAATCCGTGCCAATGGCTTAGCACTCCACGCCAGCCCGTCGCCGGTCGCTCGCGCTCCGCTCACCGCCCGGCGACTTCCGGCAGGGCCGTAGCGGTCCGGGGCGCCGCCACAGCGCCCCGGAGTTGTGGCGGCCTACACGCGGGCCACGCGGATCGGCACGCTCAGCGCGACCGCGGCGACGATGGCCGGCCACCAGACGAGCCCCACCGTGCCAGGTTCGCCCCAGGCCACCCTTCGGCGTCGTACACGGTGCCGAGCCGCAGCCGCGGCACGCGCCGCAGTAGCTGGGGGAGCGAGGTACAAATCCACCCGGAGAGCTGCCACTTCGACAGGTTGTCGATAGTGGGCAATGGCAGCTGGGGCACCGGCTCGGTCTCCTCGGCCCGCGCCGCGATCACAGGCCCACAGCTGTCCCCCGCCGCCAGGAGCAGTCAGGCGCATGGTCGTTCGTCACCACGACGCCATTCCGGCAGTGGGAGCACCTGCGTATCGACGCCGCACTCCGGGCCCTGCTTCGGGCCCGCGAGGTCGCGCCGCAGATGGCCCGCATCCACCCGATGGCACGCGAGGGCTTCGCGTCCTGGTGTCCCTCCATCGCCGGTCGAAGCCGGAGCTGTCGCCGGCTGGGGCCGGGGGGGAGTGTGCTCCCCGCCGCACGTTCCGGTTCCCGGCGTCGGGTATCGACGTTGACCATATTCGGGCGAACAAGACCCGTTCTGGGCTGACTACTCACCGGGATGTGTTGGGAGGCCCGGTCGTCACATTCGACCGGGCCTATCAGTCACCGACTGCGACGTCAGGGAATGGAGACGCTTGCGCCGAATTCAAATGTTCCCGACGCTCCTCCTGCGGCTACTTCACCAACCACGTCGCCGCTGCAATCGGGGCTGCTGTGGACAGTGGCCGTCTGGTCCGTGTTGTTGATGACGATGAGCGGAGAAATGACGGCGTTGTAGCACCCCGAGGGGTTCTGGTAAGTCTGGGGGACAAGAGTCAATGTGCCTTGCGCTGCCAGCGCCGAAGTGGATTGAGTCATCGCCATTGCTCCGGCCACGGCGACTGAAGCCAACAGGAATGCGACACGTCGCATGGTCAACCTCCACGAGTACGAGACCAGTGCGGATCGCATTGATGGGTGTCCAAGCTCTGACGCCGTGAATCTGCATGTCACCCGAAACAGTGATGAGTGAAACGATTCTCTCTCCAACAGCCGGAGTTCCCACGCCGAGGAAGCCGCGCAGGCCCTGCCCGGTCCTCGGATACCCCGAGTTGGTGGTGTTGACGGCCGGTTCCGGCGGAGGTCGACGGTTCGCGGGACGCCCCCGGCGTCGCGGAGATCGTCGCGGAGCACTTCGGCCCGTATCTGCCGGGCTGAGTGTCAGGCCAGGTCGACGGGGCGGGTGCGGAGCTTGGCGGCGATGCGGGCCAGGGCCCGCTGGTCGGCGGCGGTGAGGGGGTCGAGCACGAGCTGCCGCACCGAGCGGACGTGGACGGGGGCCGCGGCGACGACCACGTCGAAGCCGGCGTCGGTGAGGGCGGCGATGGTGAAGCGGCCGTCGTCGGGGTCGGGGGAGCGCTCGACCCAGCCGCGCTGTTCGAAGCGTTTGACGACGTTGGACAGGCGGGAGAGCGAGCCGTTCGCGAGGTAGGCCAGTTCGCTCATCCGCAGGCGGCGGTCGGGGGCCTCCGAGATGTGGCTGAGGGTCAGGTACTCGAAGAGCGTCAGGCCGGCCTCGCGGTGCAGTGGTGACTCGAGGCGGCCGGGCAGCAGCAGGACGAGGGAGACCAGGCCGGTCCAGGCCTCCTTCTCGTCCGGGGTGAGCCAGGGGGCCTCGTCCGGGTCCTGGGTGGCGGGGGCGGCGGCCATGGGGGCAGCCTACCAAGCGGCCGAATGACTTCACGTGTGAAGTGAGCGCGTGATAGATTGACTTCATGGTTGAAGTCAATGAGTCCAGTCCCGAGTTCTACGTCACGCCCGGCTACGGCGACCGGCAGCTCGCCGCCATGCACTACAGCCAGGCGGTGCGGATCGGCGACCGCGTCGAGACCTCGGGGCAGGGGGGATGGGACGACGACTTCGTCTTCCCCGAGGACCTGGAGGAGGAGATCGTCCGGGCCTTCGACAACGTCGAGCGCACGCTGGCCGAGGCCGGCGCCGGCTGGCGGGACGTCGTCGCCGTGAACTCCTACCACGTGCCGAGCTCCGCCGGGTTCATCGGCGAGGACCACAACCGCGTCATGGTGGAGCAGTTCCGCCGGCGCATGGGCGACCGCGCGCCGATCTGGACCGAGATCGGGGTGCCGGCGCTCGGAGCGCCCGGGATGCGCGTCGAGATCCGGGTCACCGCCGTCGTCGGGCGCGGCGAGTGAGCGGCGCCCTCAGGCCGGTGGCCGGCGCCAGGTGATGGTGTACCGGAACAGGAGGTGGCGGCGGTAGCGCGAGCCGGGGAGGAGGTCGGCGGCCAGGGCCCGCATCTCCCGGTAGGTCGCCGGCGGGGGCCAGACGGTGGGGGACGGGTGTTGCCAGTGGCCCTTTACGGCGCGGTGGGCCGCATTGCCGACGACGCCGGCGAGGATGTGCGGCAGGTCGTTGGGGAGGGTGTCGCGGGCGAGGCCGACGATCGCGAGGACGCCGCCGGGGCGCAGCAGTTCGCGCATGCGGGTGAGGCCGGTGGCGGCGTCCATGTGGTGCAGGGTGGCCACGGAGGCGATGACGTCGAACGAGGCGGGTTCGAAGGGGTGGGTGAGGAAGTCGCCGAGGACGTAGTCGATGTCGTCGTGGTGGGCGCGGGCCTCGTCGATGCTGGGGGCGTGGAGGTCGATGCCGGTGACGTGCGGCACGGTCCGGCGGATCTCACGGGCGAGCATGCCCTCGCCGCAGCCGACGTCGAGGGCGCGGCGGGAGCCGTCGGGGATCGCCTGGAGGACACGGGGGTGGTAGTGGATGTTGTGGTTCCACCGCCTGTCGTTCCGCCGGTCGTTCTTCGCCGTCATGGAGCCATTCTCACCGCAGGTAGGTCCTGGCGGCCCGGACCAGGGCGTTGTGGGTGGCCCTGGTCCGCTCGCGGGCGCCGGTCAGGGCGGCCTCGACGTCCGCCGCGAACCTGCCTTCCGTGACCGGGCCGAGTTCGATGTCGGACAGGTCGATGGCGGCCCACGCGGCCGCCTCGGCGCGCTCGATCAGGTCGAGGTCGGTGGTGACGAGGGCCAGCGCGTCCCGGGCGTCGGTGACCTCCGAGCGGGCGCGGTAGCGGGCGGCGCGGTCCTCGCGGGTCTCCGCCCGGCCGTCCCTGATGTCCGCGACCAGCAGCCAGTGCAGTTCCCGGTAGAGGACTATGGCCTTGAGTAACTGGCGGACCTTGTCGGCCAGTTCGTCGCGGTGGCGCTCGGCGCGGGCCCGGCGGTCCAGGAGTTGCTGGGAGAGGACGCCGAGCACCGTGCCCGCGAGGGTGCCGAGTACCGCGACGATGCTCGCCCACATGACGTCGTGTCCCCCCTGCTGGTCGTCGTGGTGATGGTAGTCACCCCTCGCGGGCGGTGGCCTCGGCCTCGCGCTCGGCCCGGCGGAGGTCGTCCCTGGCGCGCTCGAGCGCCGTCGACAACTCGTCGACGTGGCGCCGGGCCTCGGCGAGGCGTTTCTCGGCGGTCTCGCGTGCGGCCCGGCCGGCACGGGCCTCGCGTTCGGCCGCACGCTCCGCCTCGCGCTCGGCCGCGCGGCGCGCCGCCTGGTCGGGCTTCCGTTTTCTCGGGTGGGTGGTGGTGGCGCGGCCCTCGGCCGTGATGGTGGGCAGGTCGGCCGGGGCGCGCAGCGGGTGGGTGAGGTGGCCCGCGCTCCAGGCGCGGGCGGCTTCGGGGTCGGCGAGCGCGGCCAGCAGGGTCCCTTCGACGTCCCGGCGGGCCGCCTCGCCGAGGCGGTGTCCTGCCTCGGCCGCCGCGTCCGCGGCCTGTTCGGCGAGCGCGGCGACCAACGTGTGCCGCTGCGCGAGCAGTTCGCGGAGCCGGTCGGCGTCGAGCTGCTCCTGGGCCTGCCGCAACGCCTCGCCCAGGGCGAGGAACCGCTCCTTCTCGTCGGCGTGGACGCGGACCAGGAGGTTGCTGGCCCAGGCGGCGAGCGTCGGCCGGCGGAGGGCCTTGACGCGCCGGGCCAGTTCCCGGTCGCCGGCCCGGCGGGCGCTGGCGGCGGCCGCGTCGCGGCGGGCGGTGAACTCCTCGGGCGCGAGGCCGTAGAGCTCGTCCGGCACGTCGTCCAGGTTCGGGTTCGCCACGGGTGCTGTTCCCTTCGCAGAGCCGTCGGTGATGCGGTCTCCTGGCGGATCATCACATTCGGTGCCAGGCCGGGCCGCGGAAATCCGGTCGACTCGCCGGTGGGGTGGTCCGTACCGTCGCCGGCATGAAGCTGCTCTCGGTCAACATCGGCAGGCCCCGGTCCAATCCGTGGAAGGGGCTCGGGACGACGGGTATCGACAAGCGGCCCGTGGCGGGACCGGTCGCGGTGACCGCGCCGGGGCCCAAGGGCACGGGGGCGGTCGGACTCGCGGGGGACCGGGTGTACGACGTGGCCAACCACGGCGGCGACGATCAGGCGGTGTACGCGTACGCCCGCGAGGATCTCGACACGTGGCAGGCCGAGTTGGGCGAGCCGCTCGCCAACGGCACGTTCGGCGAGAACCTGACCACCCTGGGCGTCGACGTCAACGGCGCGCTGATCGGGGAGCGGTGGCGGATAGGTCCTGACGTGGTGCTCGAGGTGTCGTGCCCGAGGGTCCCGTGCGGGACGTTCCAGGGGTGGCTGCGGCAGGAGGGCTGGATCAAGCGGTTCACCCGGGCGGCGCTGCCGGGCGCCTATCTGCGGGTGGTCGAGCCGGGGGAGATCCGGGCCGACGATCCGGTCGAGATCACGCACCGGCCGGAGCACGGTGTGACCGTGGCCGTGACCTTCCGCGCGGTCACGCTCGAACCGGAGCTGCTGCCGCGGCTGTCGGCGGCCGACGCGCTGCCGGAGGAGATCAGGGAGCTGGTGGACAGGCGGACCGGGAAGGGCCGGTGACGCGCCGGGCCGGCGGTCAGGCGGCCTGGCAGAGCGAGGCCGGGTCGGCGGGGGTGGCGCGCACCGGGTGGGCGGCGCGGACGGTGGCCGCGGCTCGCGAGCGGTTCCGGGCGAAGACGACGAGGCGCAGCACCGCGAACCGCGCGACCCCGGCGAGCGCGGAGGCGGACAGGTAGACGACCTGTTCGAGCAGCGCGCCGGGCGCCGCCACCAGCTGGTGCAGGACGAGCATCGCCCCGCAGGTCAGCGCGTACGCGGCCGCCGCGGATCCGGCCGACTGGGTGTGCTGGCGCCAGGTCGCGCGCCCGCCCGCGCCGAAGGTGAAGCGGGCGTGCAGCTCGGTGGCGAGGAGGGTGGAGACCACGGTGATCAGGGCGTTGGCCAGGACCCAGGGGACCCAGGAGGCGAGGGCCGCCACGGCGAGGCTGGAGGCGAGGCCCACGCCGCCGCCGCAGAGCACGAAGCGGGCGAAGGCGGCCAAGGCGCCGGGTGCCGCCTGCGGTTGGCTCCGTGCTGACTCCATGATCCCGACCCTTCGATGGTTCGCTCCGCGGAGCGCGGGCCGCGCCGGCCTGCGGGGCGACGGGTGCGCTCTCGATGGTGCCATCATGGCACATGTGTGGCGCTATGGCGAGCCATATTGCTGCGTCGCCTGGGTCGCCTGTGGTGCCATGTGGCGACAGGTCGCGTGAAGGCGCAGGTGAGCGGCTTGGCGTGGCCGCCGCGCGCATCAAAGTCGTGGCGCGTTCCGGTCGCCTACGGAGAGGGGCGCCCGCGTCCGTGACCCCACCGGCGATGACTTTTGGCTCACGTTGGCGCCACCGAGGTGTCACCTTGTCGCTACACCTGCGAGTTCGCCCCGCGAGGCGATGCCGAGCGCCGGCGCCGGGCCGTTCGAGGACATCGAGGGCCTCGTACGGGGACGCCGCATCCGCCGAGCGGCCTCGACCAGGTCGGGGGCGAACGCGGCGTGCACAGGTGGTGGCGTCAGTGCGCCGTTCGACGTGGGAGAGGGCGGAGCCGGCCCCGGCCCAGGCCGAGGTGGAGCAGGCCGAGCGAGCAGCGTGGCGCCCACGGGGCGCCGGTGGCGCCGGCAGGTCGCCTCGTCGTCCCCGGCCGCGGCGGTCAGCTGCCCAGGTTGACGTCCGGGGCCTCGATGGCCGCCTCCTCGATGTCCCAGCGCCGCAGCAGGTCCGCGTAGGTGCCGTCGCGCATCAGCTCGCCGAGGGCGTCGAAGACGGCACCGCGCAGCTCGACGTTCCCGGCCGGGACCGCGATGCCCCGGGCGCCCCGCGACCCGCGCTCGAAGCTGACGCTCAGCCCGGCTTCCGGGTTGTCGGCGGCGGCGTAGTAGGCCGCCTGCGTGTAGACCATCACCGCCACGTCGGCCTCGCCCGCGGCGATCGCCTCCGCCATCTCGTCCCTGGTGCCGACCGGCACGAGTTCGGCGGGCGCCGGGCAGTCGGCGGTGTGCTCGGTGACCGCCTCCGCCTGCGGGGTGTCGTCCCCGTCGTAGAGGGTGACCCGGGTTCCGCACAGGTCGTCGAGGTCTCCCGACCGCTCCGGGTCGGGGCTCATGACGGCCCAGCCGTCCATGATGTGGTTGACGAAGTCGACGCCCAGCGACTCGCGTTCCCGCTCGTCGTCCACGAGGTTGCCCACCGCGATGTGCGCCGCGGTGTCGCTGACCTGCTGGACGGCCGCCGCCGCGGCGGCCGTGTGGCCGTCGGTGAGTTCCAGGGTGACGGGCATGCCCAGGCGCTCGCCGATCGCCTCGACGAGGTCGACCTCGAAGCCGACCAACTCGCCGCTCTCGTCGTCGACGAAGAGGAGGGGCTCGTGCGTCTCGTTGGCGTGCACGGTGAGTTCGCCGCCCGCCCACGCCGGCTCGCCCTCGTTGCTCGTCGTCTCCTGGTCCCCGCCGTCGTCCCCCAGGTTGGTCACGACCAGCCAGCCGGTCAGCGACAGCGCCACGGCCGTGGACACGGCGGCCAGCGCGAGGCGTCCCCGGCGCGGGCGTCGTGCCACCGGCTGGGCCATGGGGGGCGTCTCGGGCATGGGGGGCGGCTCCGGTGTCCCGGTGCGCCAGGCCTCCGCCGGGTCCAGTGTGGTCCCCGCCACGACCGAGCCCGGCGGGAACGACGACTCGGGCCCGCGAGAGGACAGCAGGTTCCGGGGCGAAGGCGGCTGTCGCCCCCAGACCCCTTCCGGCCGGTCGACCCCCGGGCTCTCGAAGTCGTGCAGGCGCGTCGACGCCCGCGCCAGCAGCGCCGTGAGCTCCGCCGGCAGCCAGTACGCGTCGCCGGCGCGCTTCCTGGCGAACGCCGGGAGCCCGGAGAGCGGCAGCCGCTGCGCCGCGTCCCTGGCCAGGCAGTGGAGCACGATGGTCCGCAGGTCGCCCGTCAGGGGACCGTCCTCGGGACCCAGGTTGGGCGCCTCGTGCAGCACCCGGTACATCACCGTGTGGTGCTCGGCCCCGTCCCACGAGAAGGGCGCCATCCCGGTCGCCGCGTACGCCAGCACCGTGCCCAGGGCGAACACGTCGACCGCGGCCGTGAGTTCCTCGCCCCTGATCTGCTCGGGCGGCATGTACCCGGGGGAGCCGGGCCCCCGGCCCGTCTGCGTCAGCGCGGTGGCGCCCACCGCGCGCGCGATGCCGAAGTCGATGACCTTCGGTCCCTCCACGGTCACCATCACGTTCGACGGCTTCAGGTCACGGTGGATCAGTCCGCTGCCGTGGACGGCGAGCAGCGCGTTCGACAGGCCGTGGGCCAGCGCCCACACGGTCCGCTCGGGCAGCGGCCCGTGCAGCGTGTCCACGACCTCCCGCAGCGACGCCCCGTCGACGTAACCCGTGGCGACCCAGGGGACGTCCGACTCGATGTCGTGGTCGAGCACCGGCGCCGTCCACTGGGCGCTGACCCGCCGCGCGGCCTCGATCTCGGCGCGGAACCGCCGCCTGAAGTGGGGTTCCAGCGCCAGGTCGCGGTGCACGACCTTGACCGCCACGGTCCGCCCGCCGGGCGACCTGCCCAGGAACACGCGGCCCATGCCGCCCTCGCCCAGCCGCGCCATCAACCGGTAGGGACCGATGACCGACGGGTCCCCCGGATGCAACGCCTCCATTGCCGTTCCCCCTACGCGATGCCACGTCGAACGTGCCCGATCACGGTCGCCTCGCTCCGGGCGGCCGTCGCGTACGCGGGAGGTGGGCCGCCGGGGTCGGCGTGTCGCGGACCATCATGACGCGTCGTGGCGGGGGTGTCACCGAGTTCAGGAGGTTCCGGCGGTGAGGATCTCGTGTTCGCCGGGGGCGATGTCGGGCCGGAGGACCTCGGCGGTTCCGACGCGGAACAGGACGACCTCGCCCGGGGCGAGTAGGGAGGTGAGCCGCGCGGCCTCCGCGCCGAGGAGGCGGCCCACGGCGTCGGCGTGGTCGGCGCCCAGCGCGAGGAGGACGTCCGGGTGGTGCCAGAACGCGGCGCCGCGCGGCGGGTTGCGGGTGACGTGCAGGACGGTGCGCCAGGGGCCGGCGGCCAGGGCGGAGGACGGGGCGCGGCGCTGGTCGCTGACGAGCGCCTGCGGACCGGCGTCGACGGCCGGCGGCGCCGGGGTGTGCCGCGGCCAGGCCGCCGGGTCCTCCGTGAACGCCAGCCGGTCGCCGGCCGCCCGGCGGATGCCCTGCCAGGGCCCGGGATCCCTGGCCGCGGCGGTGACCAGCGCGCCGGTGGCCAGCAGTCGCAGCGCGATGAGACGGCCGAACAGCGACTCGCCGACGGCCGCGACGCGGGTGCCCGCGGGACCCGGGCAGGGCAACGCCACGGGCCGGCCGTCGCGTCCGGTGCCCAGGTGGACGCCGGCCTGGGCGGGCGCGAGCGCGAACGGCGCCTCGACGTCGTCGTCCCAGGTGGTCTCGGGGAGCGTCGACAGGTCGGGCGTGGCCGGCACGGGGGCGGCCGGGGCCGCGCCGGTGCCGCCGCGCGGGCCCGGCCGGGGCGCGGACAGGTCGACGGTGCGGTCGTCGGCCGGGGCGTGGCGGCGCGCGACCGGGACGGGGGTGAAGGGGTCGGGGGCGCTCATCGTCCTCTGGAGTCTCCGTGAGCGGCGAAGCCGGTGGCCTCGTCGAGGGGGCGGGATGGGTAGGCCAACGGCAGGGTGGCGAGCAGCCCGGCGGCCTGGTCGGCGGCCGGCGGTCCGGCGACGCCCGCCGCCCGGAGCCGGTCGCGCTGCGCCATCGCGTGCTGGGCGAGGGGGCTGACCACGCGCACCGCGGTGCGGACCCGGAGGTCGCCGCCGGGCGCGGTGAGGGTGGCCGCGACGACCACCCGGTCGGCGGCGCAGCCGCCAAGACCTGACAGCAGGCGCCGCCAGTCGTCCTGGGAGGCGACGTCGGCGGTGAGCGTCGTGTGGGTGGCCGCCGCGCCCGCCCAACCGGACGGCGTCACGCGGCCGTTCGGCTCCGGGTCGCCGAGCTGCCGCAGCAGCTGGCGGGCTTGGGCCGGGTCGAGCGGCGTGGTCGGGGCGCCGTGCGCGGCCAGCCGGGCGCGCAGCCGGGCGGCGGCCGCCGCCCCCGCAGTATAATAAAAACAAATAAACCTGACGCCGAATTAGGGGGGGTTGATAAAGGG
>NZ_JBHXFJ010000107.1:1308-13698 GCF_042722465.1 Streptomyces sp. NPDC127098 | reverse complement strand
GCGGCCGGCCCGGCGGAGCCGAGAAGGGCGGGTGGGTGGGGGAGCCCTGTCCTCACCGGCGGATGGCCGCCGCGCCGTTGCGAGCCGGCCGGCGGCCAGTCCGGCGGAGCCGGGAAGGGCGGGGTGGGTGGGGGAATCCCCCGTCGCCGTCAGTCGGCGTCGGTGGGCGGTGCCGCCGCCAGGCGGCGGCGGTGGCGGCGGCCGCGCAGCGTCAGCACCGTCGAGGCGACGATCGCCGAGATGATCGAGCCGATGAGGACGGCCGCCTTCACGTGCTCCTCGAGAGCCGGCTGGTCGGCGAAGGCCAGCTCCGCGATCAGCAGTGAGACCGTGAACCCGATGCCCGCCAGCATCGCGCCGCCGGCCACGTCGGCCCAGCCCAGCGCCGGGTTCAGCCGCGCCCGTGTGAACCGCGCCGTGAGATAGGTCGCGCCGAAGACGCCGATCGTCTTCCCGAGGAAGAGCCCCGCGACGACGCCCAGCGGTTCCGGCTCGGTCACCATGTCGGCCAGGATCCCGCCGGAGATCGGCACCCCGGCCGCGAACAGCGCGAACAGCGGCACGCACACGCCCGCCGAGATCGGGTGGACCAGGTGTTCGACCCGCTCCGCCGGCGACTCCTTCTCGAACTCGCCCGCCGTCACCCGCAGCAGCATTCCCATCGCCACCCCGGCGATGGTCGCGTGCACCCCGCTGTTGTACATCAGCACCCAGATCGCCACGGCCAGCGGCACGTAGACGTACCAGCCGTGCACGTCACGCCGGTGCAGCAGAGAGAAGACCAGGAGACCGACCAGCGCCCCGGCCAGCGCCCACAGGTTCAGCGTCGACGTGAAGAAGATCGCGATCACCATGATCGCGATCAGGTCGTCCACGATCGCCAGCGTCAGCAGGAACGTCCGCAGCGCCGACGGCAGGTTCCGCCCGACGACGGCCAGCACACCGAGCGCGAACGCGATGTCCGTGGCCATCGGCACGGCCCAGCCGCCGAGGTCGCCCCCGCCGGAGGCGGCGAACGCCACGTAGATCAGCGCCGGCACCGCCATGCCGCCGACCGCCGCGACCACGGGGAGCAGCGCGGCGGCGGGCCGTCGCAGCTCGCCGACGACCAGTTCCCGCTTGAGTTCGATGCCGGCGACGAAGAAGAACACGGCGAGCAGCCCGTCCGAGGCCCAGTGCCCGACGGACAGCTCGAGACCGAGGAAGGGGATGTCCAGGTGGTGGTCACGGAGCGAGAAGTAGCCGTCACTCACCGGAGAGTTCGCGAGGATCAGGGCGATCGTGGCGGCGACGATCAGCATGACGCCGCCGGACACCTCAAGCCTCAGGTACTCGGCGATGGAGCGGCGGTTGCGCGTGTCCTCAGCGCTCGACTTGAACGACGGCAGCACGAAGAGTGGCCCTTTCGGGTCGACGACATCACCCGCCGACCAGACTTCCCGGCACACCTTCGACGCTGTGGTAACCGGTCGACCGGTTCCTTTACGCCGCCCTAACACCGTACCTGCTCGGACGTGATCTCGCTCCCCCCGGCCCGGCGCGTGCGCTGGGGCCAAGCTGTCGAAGAGCTGTGACAGAACTGCCGTACAAGCTGGTCGACCCTGGTACGTGACAGGGGTTGGTCCGGTTCCGGGGGTGTTTTCGCGGTGGCACGGCCGTCCGACTGGAGTCCGGTCGACATGGACCGGGACCCGACGCCCGGAGACCCGGACGAGGTCCGTACCCTCGCCGACTCGCTCCAGACGTTCGCGGACGACGTCGGCGAGGCGCTCGGCCGCATCAGGGGGATGGCCGAGGACCGGGCCGTCCTCGACTGGGCGGGACTGTCCGCTGAAGCCTTCCGCTCCGAGTTCGACGGGGTGCCGCCCAACCTCCAGAAACTCCAGACCTCCTACGACATGGCCGCCCAGGCCCTCCAGACGTACTGGCCGAAGCTGGAGACCGCTCAGGGCATGGCGGACCGCGCGTTGGACCGGGCTATCGCCGCCCAGGCCGACCTCTCCACCGCCCAAGCCGCGCTCACCGACGCCCAGGACTGGGTCTCCCGCGCCGGTGACGAGGCCGAACGTCTGGAGCGCGAGGGGGAACGCGAGAACGTCGAACCACCCTCCGAGGCGGAGGTGCGCGCCGCCACCCGTGATGCCACGGCCGCCAACGAGGCCGCGAGTTCCGCCCAGTCCCGCGTCGACAGCACCGAGGAAGCCCTCTCCGCCGCGCGTCAACTCGCCCTCGACGCCAAGGAGCTGCGGGAGGAAGCGGCCCGCACCTGCGCCTCCGAGATCGACGCGGCCTCCGACGCCGGCATCCAGAACCGGCGGTGGTGGGAGGACGCCATCCACTGGGTGTCCGAGAACTGGGACACCATCGTCGAGATCTGCAAGGTCGTCGTCGCCGTCCTCGGCATCGTCGTCATGATCATCGGCGGCCCTCTCGCCTGGGTCGTCCTCGCCGCCGCGCTCGTCGTCCTCGCCGACACCCTCTACGACTACGCCAACGGCCGCGCCTCCCTCTGGGACGTCGCCTTCGCCGCCCTCGACTGCATCCCCGGCATGAAGGGCCTCACCACCCTCGGCGGCCTCGCCCGCGGCATGCGCTCCCTCGCCACCACCGGACTGCGTGGACTGCGTCAGGGCGCGCTCGGCCTCGGCCGGCGCACCCGGGGCGAGGGCATCCCGATGAACGGCCGCACCGCGTGCGGCGACCCCGTGGACATGGCCACCGGCGAGCTGCTGATGTCCGCCGTCGACATCGAACTCCCCGGCGTGCTGCCACTCGTGATCGAACGCCACCACATCTCCTCCTACCGGGACGGCGGTTGGTTCGGCGCATCCTGGGCCTCCACCCTCGACCAGCGCATCGTCCTCGACGAGTACGGCGCCCGGCTGCTGACCGCCGACGGCATGACGCTGCTCTACCCCAGGCCGCTGCCCGACGCGCCCGTGCTGCCGGTCGAGGGCCCGCGCTGGGAACTGAGCTGGGACGGCGGCCCCGGCACCCCCCTCGCCGTGCACCAGCCGGAGGCCGGCCGCACCCTGCACTTCGCGCCCGTCCCCGGCCGCCCGGGCAACACCCTCCCCCTGGCGGCCGTCACCGACCGCAACGACAACCGCGTCGACGTCCGCTACGACGAGCACGGCGCGCCGACCGACGTCGTCCACTCCGGCGGCTACCACCTCGGCATCACCACCGACCACGGCCGCGTCACCGAACTGCGCCTGCTCAACGACCCAGACCGGCCCACCCTGTTGCGCTACGGCTACGACGCCGCGGGACTGCTCGCCGAGATCACCAACTCCTCCGGCCGGCCCCTCACCTTCACCTACGACGCGCACTACCGGCTCGCCCGCTGGGAGGACCGCAACGGCTACTGGTACGCGTACGAGTACGACGACGAGGGCCGCTGCGTCTTCACCACCGGCACCGACCGCGCCCTCGAATACCGCTACCACTACCAGCCGGCCGCCCACCGCACCGTCGCCGTCGACTCCCTCGGCCACTCCACCGTCTACCAGTTCAACGACTGCTACCAACTGATCGCCCAGACCGATGCGTTGGGGCACACCTCCCGCCACGACTGGGACCGCTACGACCGCGCCGTCGCCACCACCGACCCGCTCGGCCGCACCACCACCCACGAACTCGACGACGAGGGACGGATCGTGGCCGTCATCCGCCCCGACGGCCTGGCCACCCGCTACGAGTACAACGAGCTCGGCCTGCCCACCGAGATCACCGAACCCGACGGCTCCGTCTGGGGCCACGCCTACGACGCCGCGGGCAACCGCACCGTCGTCCTCGACCCCGTGGGCAACCGCACCCGCTACACCCACGACACCCACGGCGGACTGGCCACCGTCACCGACGAGTCGGGCCGCACCACTCGGGTCCGCTGCGACGCCGCAGGCCTGCCCGTCGCCGTCATCGACCCGACGGGCGAGGTCACCCGGTACCGGCGCGACGCCTTCGGCCGCCTCGTGCGGGTCACCGACCCCCTCGGCGCCACCGCCACCACCAGCTACTCGCCCGAGGGCAAGCCGCTGCGCCACACCGACCAGGTCGGCGGCGTCCAGACCTGGACCTGGGACGGCGAGGGCAACTGCCTCAGCCACACCGACGAGAACGGCGGCGTCACCTCCTACGAGTACGGCGCCTTCGACCTGCCGAGCGCCCGCGTCGACCCGGACGGCGCCCGCTACACCTTCACCCGCGACACCGAGCTGCGGCTCACCCAGGTCGTCGGCCCCCACGGGCTCACCTGGGACTACGCCTACGACGACGCCGGCCGGCTGATCGCCGAGACCGACTACGACGGCCGCACCGTCACCTACCGGCACGACGCCGCCGGGCAGCTCGTCGCCCGCGTCAACGCCCTCGGCCAGACCGTCGCCTACGAACGCGACGTCCTCGGCCACATCACCACCAAGACCGCCGAGTCCACCGCGACCACCTACGCCTACGACCCGCTCGGCCAGCTGACGCGCGCCGAGTGCCCCGGCGCCGAGGTCGTCATCGTCTACGACCGACTCGGCCGCATCACCTCCGAGGGCGTCAACGGCCTCACCGTCGACCAGACCCACGACGAACTCGGCCGCGTCCTCACCCGCACCACCCCCAGCGGCCACACCAGCAGCTGGAGCTACAACGCGGCCGGCGACGCCGTCTCGTTGACCACCGCGGGACGCACCCTCACCTTCGACCGCGACCCGCTCGGCCGCGAGACCGCCCGCCGCCTCGACGACCGGTTCGCCCTCACCCAGACCTGGGACCCCGCCGGCCGCCTCACCGGACAGCGCCTCGACGCCGCCGGCCGCCAACTGCGGCAGCGCGCCTTCGCCTACCGGCCCGACCACTACCTCACCGCCGTCGCCGAAAGCCATCTCGGCGCCACCAGCTACCAGCTCGACCCCGCCGGCCGCGTCACCGCCGTCACCGCCCCCGGCTGGACCGAGCACTACGCCTACGACGCGACGGGACAGCAGACCGAGGCCGCGTGGCCCGACGCCCTCGCCGCCGACGCCATCGGCGACCGCGCCTTCGACGGCACCCGCCTCACCCGCGCCGGCGGCGTCCGCTACGAGTACGACGCCACCGGACGCGTCACCCTGCGCCAGCGCACCCGCCTCTCCCGCAAGCCGGAGAGCTGGCGCTACGAGTGGGACGCCGAGGACCGCCTCACCGCCGTCACCACCCCCGACGGCACCCGCTGGCGCTACCACTACGACCCGCTCGGCCGCCGCATCGCCAAGGAACGCCTCGACGCCGACGGCGGCGTCGTCGAACGCACCGACTTCGTCTGGTCCGGCACCACCCTCGTGGAACAGACCTCCACCGGCGGCCCGCACGGCAGACTCGCCACCCTCACCTGGGACTACCAGGGCGAACTCCCCGTCGGCCAGACCGAGAGCTCGCTGCGCGGCGAGATCGACCGCCGCTTCTACGCCATCGTCACCGACCTCGTCGGCGCCCCCACCGAACTCGTCGACGAGACCGGCACCATCGCCTGGCAGGCCCGCCGCACCCTGTGGGGCCACTCCGCCCACCCCGACGCGACCACCGCCACCCCGCTGCGCTTCCCCGGGCAGTACGCGGACGACGAGACCGGCTGGCACTACAACCTGCTCCGCCACTACGACCCGGCCGTCGCCCGCTACACCAGCCCCGACCCGCTCGGCCTCACCCCCGCGCCGCACCACTACGGCTACGTCCACAACCCGCACACCTGGAGCGACCCTCTGGGCCTGGCGGCCCACCCGCCGACCAGGCTGTCCGACGGGCACCGTATGCCGGGGTCGATCGTCCGCGAGTACGACAACATCCGGATGGGCCAGGGCACCCCCCGTATCGACCCCAACACCGGTCGGCAGACTATCCATCGTGCCGATCAGGTGCCGCCGCGCCAGCGGGATCAGTGGCGCGGCTCACTGGAATGGGATGTGCCCGGGACCGATCACCGCATTCTCGAACGCCCGGACGGTCGCCTCGGCTACGTTCTCAACCACGACTACAGCAGTCCGTTCCTCTTCCCCGCCCCCTGGTTCCCGGACGGCGGGGTGCTGCCCAGACGACTCCGCGTGTGAGGCTGATCGTCATGACCTACCTGCTTCGTCACGAGGAAGCCGGCCCGGCGCTGGCCACGGCACGCGAGCTGACGGGTTTCTTCACCGCGCCCCAGGAGGGGGAGAGCGAACAAGAGCCCGGCGGCTGGCGACCGTTCCAACTGCTCGGCTGCGTACTCGAACCGGAGCTGACACAGCTCCTCGACCATCCACGCCGCCGCGAACTCCCCAACGTCGACGTGGTCATCCTGGCCGACACAGGCCAGCCCATCGGCGCCTACTACGTGGGCGGGCCCACGGTGCTCGCCCAACACCCCACCACCGACGGCTCAGTCGACCTCCTGCTGAACGGCTACTTCTTCCGCTACCCGAACCTGGCGGCCGGCCCCGTGTGGGCGGAGTGGCGCCGCGCCTTCCCGCCCGCCCCCGGTGGCTGGGCCACTGGCGGCCCGGAACACCGCGCCGGCTGGTTGGAGGCCATCCGGGTGCACGCCACGACAGTCGGCCGACCCCGCCCCGACGACCGGCCCGCCGGCACCAGCTACGAGCTGGCCGGCGGGGCCGTCACCGACCCCCCGGCCTTCTACTGCGCCCTCGGCGAGGCGATCAACGGCCCGGCCGGCTACTTCGGCGGCAACTCCGACGCCCTCCGCGACTGCCTGGCCGGCGGCTTCGGCGCCCGCGTCCCGTTCCGGCTCGTCTGGCACGACTTCGCGGTGGCGCGCCGGTCCCTGCCCGATCTCGACCGCCTCCTCGAACCCCTCCTGGCGGCCGGCGTGGAGATCGAACAGCGTTAGCTGCCGCTTCGCTGCCGCCGCGGCCACGGCACCTCGCCGCGTTACGCCGCGCCGCGGAGCGGCCTGTCGGGCGCTGCCCGCTGCTGCCCATGTGCGGCTGCGCCGCGTCCGACGCCGTGGCCTGATCCGCAACGACCGACCGGGCAGGATCTACCTAGCTGCCCCCGCCGCAGCCGCCCCCACCGCCGCCGCCTCCGCAGCTCGAACTGCCGCCGGCGTCGGCGTTGAACGCGCTACCACAACCGCTGCCGGCGTAGTGCCCATAGCCGGTGCCCGAGCCAAACCGGACCCGGTGCCCCCGCCGACGCTCCGGCTGCCGGACGACGTGGAACCGCTTCTTCCGCCGCGCCCTCAGCAGCGCGTCGTGGCCCGCCCGCGTCAGCCGGCCGCCGCCGAGCGAGCGGCCGGCCACGAACAGCGCGCCCGCGCCGGCGAACGCCGCCGGCACGGCGGCGAACCACGCCACGTCCGTCACCAGCAGCACCCCGGTCATCCCGAGCGCCGCCACCAGACACACCACGTCGTGCACGCGGCCCGCGAGCCGCCACGTCTCGTACCGCGTCAGTTCCAACAGAAGGCCACGCCTGGTCAGTTCGTCGCTCACCGCCCAGACGGCGTCCGAGGTCACGAGACCGACCATGACGTCTTCACGGGAAGCGGTCCAGTCGGTGCCGAAGCGCGCGAGGAACTCCCGCTCCAGATCGTCGTCCGCCACCGGCCGCAGCACCCGCAGGCGGTCACCGGCGAGCCTGACCCGCTCCTTCTCCCGCATCACCCGCACCACCGCGTCGGCCACCGCCTCGGGACCGCCCGAGAGAAACGCCAACTCGTAGGCGCCGCGCGCCGAACCGCTCCCCTTCACCGGCGGCTCCCGCCTGGCCCACGCCCGCGTCGCCACGAGCCCCGCCAGACTCGCCACGACGCTCCCCACCAACACGACGATCACGACCCCCACGCCGCACCCCCTGCGCCAGAAACCCCCACTTCTGCCCTTTTCCTTCCCCTTGCCCGCCGGCCGACCCGCCGCCGGCCCAAGTCCAGAGCTACATCTGAGCTTTCCCCCGGCGGCCACAAACCCTTTCTGCCGATGGGGCCTTGCCCGCCGGAACCATTGACGTGGACTCGGGTCACTCCTACCGTCAACCGGGTCTTCGCCCTCCTGCAAGCGCTTGCTCCACCACCCGGGAGAGGGGCTCTCGTGATCGGGACCACCAGGACCACCCGCCGTGCCGTGATCGCTTCCCTGGCCGCCCTGCCGCTCGGCCTGGTCGCGGCCCCGACCGCCCTCGCCGCCCCCCGAGAGGACAACCGCCCGGTGCCACGCACCCTCTACATCGCCGGCGACTCGACCGCCGCCCAGAAGTACGTCGCCGCCGCACCCGAGACGGGCTGGGGCATGGCCCTCCCCTTCTTCCTGGGCCGTGGGCTCACGGTGGCCAACCACGCGATGAACGGCCGGAGTTCGAAGAGCTTCGTCGACGAGGGCCGACTGACCACCATCCTGGCGTCGATCTGCCCCGGGGACCTGCTCCTGGTCCAGTTCGCCCACAACGACGAGAAGATCGAGGACCCCGCGCGGTACACCGAACCCTGGACCACCTACCAGGAGTACCTGAGCCAGTACCTCGACGGCGCCCGGGAACGCGGCGCGCATCCGGTGCTCGCCACCTCGGTGGAACGCCGCCGCTTCGACGCCGAGGGCAACGCCGTCCCCACCCACGGCGAGTACCCGGCCGCGATGCGGGCGTTGGCGGAACGGGAGCGCGTCCCGCTGCTCAACATCCAGGAACTCTCCCTGGCCCTCTGGCAGAAGCTCGGCGCCGAGGAGACCAAGCGGTACTTCAACTGGACCGCGACCACGCAGGACAACACCCACTTCAGCCCGTTCGGCGCCATCGAGATCGCCCGCCTCGTCGCCGGCCGCCTCGCGGCCCAACGCGTGTTGCGACCGGGCGACGTGCGCCGTCTCGACGACGAGATCCCCGAGTCCTGGATCACCTGGCCGGCGGGCTGAGCGGAACGAAGCGGTAGGGGCGCGTGACGTGCGCCCGGTAGTCATGGTGCTCGGGATACTCCCTCAGGTGTGCCACGGCCCACTCGGACCCGTCATCCGACCGCTCCGACCTGCGGCTGAACAGGCCGCAGGAGAGGCACTGCATCGCGAACCTGACGGGCTCCGCGTCGGGGGAGTCGTCGGGACCGAAGAGGTGCGTCACCCGCGACCCCCACTCTTGATAAGCAGGTTCGATTCGCTCTCGGCATTGACCCGTCTGACCTTGTCCCTGAGCTCCCCGTGCTCACTTTCCGCAGCGGGGCACTCCGTGGGTTCGGGGTCTCGAACGGTTTCCTGATCACCATCTGTCATCTCGACGCCTGCCTCTGTCGGCGCCGCCGTCAACCCCGGCGAGCACGCGGTGTGTTCCAGCGATCACCAAAGTGGCACAGTGGCGCGCGGAATCCCGGGGCTTGACGGGCTGTGCGCAAGTCGGCGTCAGCTGCCCTGAACGCTGAAACGGGAGGTCACGGCAGTGGATGAGACGCCCGAGCCTGAGCGCTTGAACCCGCTCCAGCGGTTCGGCCGCGACGTCAGGCAGGTCCGCCTCGCCCGCAATCTCACGCAGAAGAACCTGGGCCGGGCGACGGGCTACTCCGAGGCGTACGTGAGCAGAGTCGAGGCCGGGAAGATGCTGCCTCGCCCGAGCGAGCGGTTCGCCACCGGCTGCGACACCGCGTTCGGCACCGGTTCGCTCTTCACGGACCTGCTGCGGAGGATCGACGACGGAGACCACCCGTCGTGGTTCAGCCCCTACCTCGACCTGGAGCGGAAGGCGTCCCGGATACTCGACTACTCGTCGAACCTCGTGATGGGCGTACTCCAGACCGAGGACTACGCGCGGGCCACGTTCCAGGTGGCACGCCCCAAGCCGGAGGCGGAGTCGGTGGCCGGCAAGGTCGCCGCGCGACTGCGCCGCCGCGAGGTGTTCGACCGGCCCGCGCCACCTCTGCTGTGGGTCATCCTGCACGAGTCGTGCCTGCGAACGGTCGTGGGCAGTCCGCAGATCCTGGCCGGACAGCTCGACTACCTTCTGACGGCCGGGACTTCGCCGTACATCCAGCTCCAGGTGCTGCCGTTCGCCGCCGGTGCCCCCGTTCCCCACATGAAGTCGTTCACGCTGCTGTACTTCACGGGCTCTCCCACAGTGCTGTACACGGAGACCAGGGTGGGAGGCCGGATGCACGACCCGGCCGAGACCGTCGCGTCAGCCCTCGATGACTATGATCTGCTGAGGGCGCACGCGTTGTCCCCAGACCGATCGCTCGCCATGATCGAACGGCTGCTGAAGGAGCTTCGCTGATGAGCGCCACGTGGAATCTCTCCGCCGCGGAATGGATCCGGTCCTCCCACAGCGACGGCGGCGGGGGGCAGTGCGTCGAGTTCTCCCGCACGTTCGCGCCGGTCGGCGCGATACCCGTGCGGGACTCCAAGTCCCCGCAGGGGCCGGCCCTGATATGTGCCGCCCGCGGCTGGGTCGCCTTCGTCTCCGCCGTGCGGAGCGGCGCGCTGTGACCGCCGTGACCCGGCTGGTCACGCACGCCGAACTGGACGAGGCGGACACGAACGCGCGGCAGCTCTCGGTGTCGGCGCGGCTGGAGGCCGCCCTCGCGGACGGCCGAAGCGTCGTGCTGCTCGACGATCGCGGCTGGAGTTCCTTCCTGTCCGGCGACGGCGCGGACATCCGGGAGTGGGCCTCAGCCGAGGACATCGCGGACACGGCCCGGATGGTGGTCGGCCCGGACGGCCCGTTCGACGGGCAGACCGAGGAGCAGGCGGAGGCCGCCCACTGGGCGGCGCTGGCCGACATCCTCAAGCGGCACGGCGTGGACACGGCCGGCCCGGAGCTGGCACGGCTGCCGCACGACGTCACGTTCGGCGAGCGCCTCCGCGCGTGGCTGGCCGGCGCCTGAGGCGAGCGGCTCGTTCCCTCGTACGGGCGATGGCGCCCCGCGAAGTTTCAAAGTAGTTTCAAAGTTATGAGCGCGCAGAACTCCGCCGTCAACTTTTCCGAGCTCGTCAACAAGAACAAGCAGACCCTCGCCAGGCTCCAGGACTCTCCGCGCCTGTTGTTGCGCCGCAGAGACGGTGAGGACCTGGTGCTGACCACGGCGAGCAGGGCGGAGCAGGACCAGACCGTCGTCTCCGCCGCGACCCGCATGCTCATGGCCATCGCACGTCGCGATCCAGGTGGTGTCTCGCTGCTCCTCGACATACTGCCGGAGGCCTTTCCCTGGGTCCGCTTCCTCCCCGAGGCCGACCTGCACGCGTTCGCCGTCGAACTCGTCGACACCATGCGGGCCGCCGACTCCGTCACCAACGGCGCGGCGGTCGCCCAACTGCTTGTCGCGTGGCAGCACACGGCCGAGGTGTACTCCGATCCCGAACTGTTGGCGGCGCTGACCAGAGATCACGGATCCGACTACGGGCCGGCTCCCGACCCCAGGTCCGTGGCATGAGTGTGGGGCGCGGAGATCGCGCCGCACCGCCGGCCGTGGATGGGCAGTGGGAGGTGCGATTCGCCGACGCGGCCTCGGCCAAGGGGTGGGAGAGCCTGGCACGGCAAGCCCGCGAGAACACCTATCGCGCCTGGATCACCATGCGCACGGATCCACGTCCGTCCCGGGAGACATCCCGCCACCACCGGCTGAAGGGCAAGTTGGCCCACGCATCCATCGAGGACAGACCTGCGAGCAGTGGCAGATCGAGGTGACGGGGGGCGGCCGTGTCTGGTACCTGGCTGACACCGCCCGCGCCACCTGCTGGATCACGTTCGCCGGAACCGGGCACCCACGCGCCACGGACCGCTGAGCCGCGCCGAGCCGGGGCACTGAACGCCGACGGGCGGCGTACTCCGACGTGGTGTCGGGGTACGCCGCCCTGGGGCGCGGTCACGGGGCTTACCTCGGGTCGCGGTTGAAGACCGACGTGGACCAGAGGTAGCCGAGCACCGCGAGGGCGAGGCACCAGGCGGTGGCGAGCCAGGCGTTGTGGCCGATCTCGGTGCCGAGGAGGAGGCCGCGGAGGGTTTCGATGGCGGGGGTGAAGGGCTGGTATTCGGCGATGGGTTGGAACCAGCCGGGCATGGCGTCGACGGGGACGAAGGCGCTGGAGATGAGGGGGAGGAAGATCAGTGGCATGGCGTTGTTGCTGGCGGCTTCGGCGTTGGGGCTGATCAGGCCCATGCCGACGGCGATCCAGGTGAGCGCGGTGGCGAAGAGCGCGAGGAGTCCGAGGGCGGCGAGCCATTCCAGGGCGGTGGCGTCGGTGGAGCGGAAGCCGATGGCGAGGGCGACGGCGCCGACCAGGATCACGCTGGCGACGCACTGCAGGACGCTGCCGACGACGTGGCCGACGAGTATCGAGCCGCGGTGGATGGCCATGGTGCGGAAGCGGGCGATGATGCCCTCGGTCATGTCGGTGGAGACGGAGACGGCGGTGCCGATGGTGGTGGAGCCGATGGTCATCAGCAGCAGGCCGGGCA